>JBLRWJ010000037.1:17725-21881 GCA_047921315.1 Rhodobacterales bacterium
GCCCCCGCCGCCAGCATCTCAGGTCGCTCGGGCTACAGACATTCGCGTGCCTCGGCGCATACCGAAGGCGCGAATTGCCAGACAGCGAGCAGTCCGATCCCGAGGATCGCAAGGCCCATGAGGATGGCGGCGCACAGGCTCAGCTCAGATCGCCTCGACGGCTTTCGCCAAAAGGTCGCGGACATCACCCGCCACGGCGGTCAGCGCGGCGTTCTCGATGGCCTGCATCGACGCCACGGGGTCGATAGCGCTGACCTCGATGCCGCCCTCGACTTCGCGCAGAATGACGTTGCAGGGCAGCATCGCGCCAACCCGCGGTTCGATCCCGATCGCCTGATACGCCATCTTCGGGTTGCAAGCCCCGAGGATGCGATAGGCGGGCATCTCGACGTCGAGCTTCTTTTTCATCGTCGCCTTGACGTCGATTTCGGTCAGAACCCCGAAACCATGATCCGCCAGCGCCTTTCGTGCGCGTGCGTCGACGTCGTCGATACCCGCGTCCGGGATCATACGATTGATCGTGTAGGTCATTTCCAAGTCCTTTTTCTCACTGCCGAAGATACTTGATCAGGGCCGCTATGGCCAAAACCACAAGTACGAGGATCAGCAGGCCGAAGAGCCAGCCAAACCCCATCCCGAAACCCATTCCGGTTCCCATATCGTTCGCGTTCATCATCACATTCTCCTGTTTCTCGTTTTGGGGCTGCGCCACGTGACCGGTTTCTGCAATGACCCGGATCAGGCCGACGCTGGCGGGATGACGGGGCGTCCTGATCGGACGCCCCGCCCGGATCACACCTACGCCGCGACGGCGAACTCGGTCATCATCCCTGTCGCAAGGTGCGGCATGTGGTGGCAATGCAGCATCCAGCGCGCGGCCTCGCCGGCGTCCAGTGCGACATCGACCATCGACATCGGTGGCACGTGGACCGTGTCGCGCAGCGCACCGGCAACACGCCGTCCGTTGATGCCCACCACCTGGAACACATGCCCGTGCAGGTGCATCGGGTGGGCCATCATCGACATGTTGTGGAACGACAGCACGATCCGTTCGCCGCTGCGCGCGGTGATCGGCTGATGCTGGCCCCAGACGGCGCCGTTGATCGTCCAGACATAGGGCTGCATCGAACCGCCAAGCATCAGCATATGGCGGCGGTCCACAGGCCGGTCCGGCAGGGCATCGCGGGCGATCAGGCGCGTCTCCTGCGCAAGATCGGTGTCGAACGCGGGTGCATCGGCTTGCGCCATGGCATCGAGGCGCCGCACATCGGCACCCTGCGTGGCAAGAATCAGGCCGGTGCGCTCGCGCGCGCCTTCGCGCAGGGCGAGGATCGGCCAGGCCCCACCTTCGTTCGGCAGGTCGATCTCGATGTCCAGCCGCTGGCCCATGGCCAGCCCGAACCGGTTGCCCGCGAGAGGCTGGACGGCGTGGCCGTCTGCCGCAACCAGTCGCGCCTGTGCCGCACCAGTGTCAATCCAGAACACCGTGGCCGCGGCGGCGTTGATGACCCGGAGCCGGATGCGCCCGCCACGCTCGACCTGCACCACCTCGGGGTCCGACAGGGTCCGGTCATTGGCGAGATAGGCGTCCCAGTCATAGTCGTTCAGGTCCATGGCCATGCCGCCCATCTGGCCGCCCATGCCCATCATCCCGCCCATGCCCGACATGTTGCCCATGGACATGCCACCCATGCCGCCGTGGCCCATGGCGCCGTGGTCCATGCCCTGCATCGCCCCCATGCCGCGCATGGGCGCCCCTTGCGCGGGCGCGCCGGCACCATGGCCTGCGCCGTGTCCGCCGCCATGGCCCGCGGCGATCTCCGCCAGAACCTCCTCGGGGGCCTTGAAGGAGAAATCATGCAGGAACATCACGACCTCCTGCCGGTCGGCCGCCAGATCCTCCTGCGAGCGCACGATCAGCGGCGCGGCGAGCAGCTGCATCTCCTGCGTCGGCACATGGCTGTGCATCCAGTGGGTGCCGGGCCGCGCCTCGAAGTCGTAGGACCGGGTCTCTCCCGGTTCGAGAAGGGGCATCGGCATGTCCGGCACGCCGTCCTGCGCGTTGGGCGGGATCTGGCCGTGCCAGTGGATGATGGTGCCGACATCGAGATCGTTGGTCAGATCGACGCGGAAACGCTGGCCGGGATCGAGGATCAGGCCCTGACCATCAGGACCTGCAAGGCCGAAGACGGTTGCGGCGCGCCCGTCAATATCGAGCGTGCGCGTTGCAGCAGAGAGGCTGATCGGCGTCACCCCTTGCGCGAAGGCGATGCGGGGCATCTGTGCCGCGCCAATGGCGGTAGCACTTGCGGCAAGAAAGCCGCGGCGAGAAAGCGTGTTCATTGTGGTCTCCTCGGGACATCCGTCCCGTTCATAATGGCCGATGGGACGCCGCGGGCGTTGGCCCGGACGCGATCAGAGGAGACGGAGTTTGGGCGGGCGTTCGTTCAGTCCCGGCGCACGGCTGACGTGGATCGCCGCGGACGGGCGGTCATGACCGGCTGTTCCGTGGGCGTCCCCGGCTTCACCGCCTGCCGACGTCAGAAAGGCCGAGAGACCTGCACAGACGAACGCGCACATCTCGGCATCGGCCGATCCGCAGCGCTCTCCAGCGCCACAGTCGGGGCCCGCAATGACCGGCGCGTGCATCATGTCGGCGACATGCATCGCGTGATCCACACCGGAGTCCATGCCCATGCGTGTCGCATGCGCGGAGGTCACCGTCGTCACCGCGGTGATCGCGAGTATGGCAAGCATGGCGACAAGTCGTGTTATCATTGTTTAAACATAGGCATTGCGCAGGAGAATGTCCACTGTCGCAGGTGGGGCGCCTCTGGCAGAACTCCGCTACAGCGGGAAGCCAATCTACGTGAACGGAACGATGTTTGAACCACCGTTGGCAAAAAGCGACAGCACCTTCGCTGCGAATGGTGCTGAATGCCTCATTTCCAGGGCATAACGAGGTATTTCTCACCAGTTTTCATCGCGCGGTAATCCGTGACGGCTTCCTTTGTCAGCATCTCTTCAAGATCAACGCGCTTTTTGTAGCTGCTGGAAAAGGTCGTTGTCAGGTTTTCGAGCACGCGCTTGCGCATCCGCCCGACGGTTTCCCCGCCGACCGATTGCAGGAAGGGAAACAGCAACCAGCCCGATAGCGTCCACCCAAAGCCATAGCTTGGCGACAGGATCGTAGCACCCGTGTCAAGACGTCCATAGATGAACATGCGCTTTTGCTGGTTGGACCCATAGCGCGAATATTCATCCATCCTGCTGACCGCCACCTGTTCCATCGCCTTGAACACGCTGTCGACTGTCTTGCCGCCACCAATCGGATCAAAGCCATAAAACGCCTCCGTTTCGTCGATTGCGGCTCTTAGCTGCTTCCTGAAATCATCAGCGGACGTATTCACCACATGGGTCGCGCCCAGCTTTTTCAGCAGCTCGACCTGATCGTCCTTGCGCACAAGATTGACCAGTCCGAGCCCGTCCTCCTGGCAGATGCGGGTCAGCATCTGGCCAAGGTTCGATGCGCCAACTGTGTGCAGGATCGCGCTCTGCCCGTCCGCCTTTGCATTTTCCGCAAATCCCAAGGCGGTCATCGGATTGACGAAAGCGCTCGCGCCGTCTTCGGCCGTGTGATCGCCAAGCGGAAGGCACATACCGGCATCGACAATAGAATATTGGCTGTAGGCGTTGCCGGGCACACAAGCCACGCGCTGGCCCATCAGCACCTTGGCCTTGTCGCCATCACCGACGGCAACAACAGTGCCTGCACCTTCATTGCCGGCGGGAAGTTTCAAGCCGTGACGTGCCCTCGACCCCGAATTAAACGGCTCAGGCATGGTGGCGACATATTTACCTGGCGAATACTCCGCGTTCTCCAGATCAGCCGCACCGACAAGAATGGCCAGATCCGAAGGGTTGATCGGGGCTGCCTCCATCTTCACAAGCACCTGATTGCCGGTGGGGTTGGGGAAGGTAACGTCTTCAATGGCAACTGTCAGCGTCCCATTGCTTTCAAGCGTCGTGAAAAGTTGCTTGCCGGTGGTGCTCATATTGAAGTTTCCTGTTTCAGATTCAGGATGCAAGAATCAGGTCGGATCTAAGACCCGGCCAAATGGATTGAAAGACGCCTCCCACAAAGGGACTCTCTCGA
>JBLRWJ010000038.1:0-21806 GCA_047921315.1 Rhodobacterales bacterium
TATACTTGAAGCCCATCGCAATATTCTGGTCCTGACCCTGACGGGTGGAACCGCTTTGATTGCATTTCTGATCAGGCCCATTCTGTCCGTATCCCCTGCAAGCTGGCTGATCGGTGCGGGTATGATCATGACGCTTTGCGCCATGCTGATCCTGAGCGCCCTGTCCTATTTCAGCCCCCTTGTCGGGGCACCGCAGGCGCTGGGCGGTTTGCTGATCTTTACCGGAGTAGTCTTGCTGTTTCTGTAGGCCAATCCGGTCAGGCGTGATGTTTGGAGTAGATAAATTTAATTGACACAGTAAACTAAATTTGGTTCCCTTGCCCTGCAAGCAAGGGAGAGAGCATATGCGCACACAGGTCTGCATCATCGGCGGGGGACCGTCGGGTTTGCTGCTGTCACAACTGCTGCACAATGCCGGAATTGATACCGTGGTTCTGGAACGCCAGACCCGCGATTATGTGCTTGGCCGCATCCGCGCCGGGGTTCTGGAATGGGGCAGCGTGGAAATGCTGCGCAAGGCGGGTGTGGGCGCGCGCATGGATGCCGAGGGCTTTGTGCATGGCGGCACCTATCTGGCGGCGCGCAACCGTGGCTTTCGCATCGATTTTGACGCTCTGGTCGGCAAACAGGTGATGGTCTATGGCCAGACCGAGGTGACGCGCGATCTGTATGATGCGCGCGCGGCGGCAGGCGGTGTGATGATTCATGAGGCATCCGGCGTCAAGCCGCATGATCTGGATACCGAGGCACCCTATGTGACCTATCTGAAAGACGGCACCGTCCACCGGATCGATTGTGATTTTGTGGCCGGATGCGATGGGTTTCATGGCCCCTGCCGCAAGGAAATTCCCGCCGATGTGCTGCGTGAATATGAGCGCGTCTATCCCTTTGGCTGGCTGGGTGTGTTATCGGAAACGCCGCCTGTCAGCCATGAATTGATCTATGCCAATCACGAACGCGGCTTTGCCTTGTGTTCGATGCGCAACGCGAATCTGAGCCGCTATTACGTGCAATGTCCGGTGACGGACAGTCTGGATCAATGGTCTGATCAGGCCTTCTGGGATGAATTGCGCCGCCGCATCCCCGCCGATGCGGCCGAGGCCTTGGTCACCGGCCCGTCGATTGAGAAATCCATCGCGCCGCTGCGGTCTTTTGTGGCGGAACCGATGCGTTGGGGGCGGCTGTTTCTGGTGGGGGATGCCGCGCATATCGTGCCGCCCACCGGGGCCAAGGGGCTGAACCTTGCCGTGGGGGATGTGCATTACCTGCATGAAGGGTTGATCCAGTATTATCAGGGCGATGATGAGGGGGTGCATAAATATTCCGAACGTGCGCTGGCGCGCGTGTGGAAATCCGAAAGGTTTTCGTGGTCGTTGACCACTATGCTACACCGCTTTCCAGACCAGTCCGTCTTTGATCAGCGCATGCAGGAGGCGGAGCTGGATTATCTGGAAACATCTGCTGCGGCGCAGCGCGTTGTGGCGGAAAACTATGTGGGATTACCATACTGATGCGTATTTCTGATCTTGGAGATATCAAACTTCATTACCGCATTGACGGTGACCTGTCAGGGCGGCCTGTGGTGTTTGCCAATTCGCTGGGCACTGATCTGCGGCTGTGGGATCAAGTGTTGCCGCTGCTGCCACAGGGGCTGAAATATATCCGCTATGACAAGCGCGGGCATGGTCTGTCAGAACTGACGCCCGGCCCCTATAGCATGGGCACGCTGGTGCGCGATGCGGAACGGCTGATGGATCATCTTGCGGTGAAGGACGCGCTGTTTGTGGGCCTGTCCATCGGCGGGATGATCGCGCAGGGCTTGGCCGTCAAGCGGATGGATCTGGTGCGCGCGATGGTGCTGTCCAACACCGGGGCCAAGATCGGCCAGCCCGCGATGTGGGATGACCGGATTGCGGCGGTCAAGGCAGGCGGGATCGAGGCTTTGGCCGACGCGATCATGGAGCGGTGGTTTTCGCCCGCGTTCCGCAAAACAGAGGCGTTTCACGCATGGCGCAACATGCTGGTGCGCCAACCCGCCGAAGGCTATACCGGCTGCTCCGCCGCCATTTCAGGGACGGATTTTTATACGCCGACCAGCGGCTTGCGCCTGCCCACGCTGGGTATTGCCGGATCAGATGACGGATCAACCCCGCCTGATCTGGTACGCGAAACCGTTGATCTGATCCCCGGCTCGCAATTCCATCTGATCCGCAAGGCGGGACATCTGCCCTGTGTCGAACAGCCCGAAGAATACGCAGCCGTATTGACGAAATTCATGCAGGATATCGGCCATGTCTGATCGCGGTGGCTCTGATCGTTTCGACAAGGGCATGCAGGTGCGCCGCGCTGTCTTGGGTGACGCCCATGTTGACCGCGCCGAGGCCGCCAAGACCGCCTTTGACGAACCGTTCCAGACCCTGATCACCGAAGGCGCATGGGGCACCGTCTGGGCCTCTGACGCGATCAGCCTGCGCGAACGGTCCATGCTGACGCTGGCATTGCTGGCCGCAACCGGTAATTTTGAGGAAATCCCCATGCATATCCGCGCCACTGCCCGCACCGGTGCCAGCAAGCAAGACGTGCTGGAGGCGTTCCAGCATGTTGCGATCTATGCCGGGGTGCCGCGCGCCAATCATGCGCTGAAACTGGCCAAGGCCACCTATGCCGAAATGGAGCAATCCGATGACTGACAGCTTTGACCAGGGCCCGCTGATCCCGCGCCAACGCCATATGCACCCTGTGCCCTACGACCCCGAATATAAAACCTCGGTGCCGCGATCCCCGAAATGGCCGCTTTTGTCGATGGAAAGCACACCAAGCGAAGAAACCGGCCCAAGGTTCGGCCATTCCCTGATCGGGCCGCTGGACAATAACCTGATCGTCAACTTCTCGCCTGATGGCAGCCCCGCGATTGGCGAGCGTATCGTGATGCATGGCCGCGTTCTGGATGAAAACGCGCGCCCGGTGCCGCATACGCTGGTGGAAATCTGGCAGGCCAATGCGGGCGGGCGCTATCGCCATATCAAGGACAGCTATCTTGCCCCGCTCGACCCGAACTTTGGCGGCTGCGGGCGCACCTTGACGGATGAGAACGGCTATTACCAGTTTCTGACGATCCGTCCCGGTGCCTATCCATGGCCCAACCGTGCCAATGACTGGCGCCCGATGCATATCCATATCTCGGTATTCGGGCACAGCTTTGGCCAGCGCCTGATCACGCAGATGTATTTCGAGGGTGATCCGCTGATTGATCGCTGCCCCATCGCCGCCACCATCAAGACGCGCAGCCAGTTGGACAGGCTGGTGGCCCCGCTTGATATGGCCCGCGCGCGCCCGCTGGATTATCTGGCCTATAAGTTTGATATCGTGCTGCGCGGCAGACGCCAGAGCATGTTCGAGAATAAACTGGAAGGGATGTAAGCCATGGTTCAGCCCCTTGATACGCTGATCGAGACACCCTCGCAGACCGGGGGGCCATATGTGCATATCGGCTGCATCCCCAGCTTTGCGGGATTGCCGGGCGTCTATCCACAAGACCTTGGCCTGTCGCCCATCTCAGAGGGTGCCAAAGGCCAGATCATCACCATCACCGGTGCGGTGATCGACGGCACAGGCTGGGCGCTGCGCGATGCGATGATGGAAAGCTGGCAACCCGATGCCGCAGGCCGTTTTGCAGGCCACCCAAAGGCCGACCCCGCCGTCAGCGGCTTTTGCCGCTTTGCCGCCGACAAAGACAGCGGGCTGTTTACCCTGACTACGGTGAAGCCGGGGCCTGTGCCGCATCGCGGTGGCGGGATGCAGGCGCCGCATATCAGCCTGTGGGTCGTGGCACGCGGCATCAATATCGGCCTGTCCACCCGCATCTATTTCGAGGATGAGGATAACAGCAACGATCCCTTGCTGGCGCGCATCGAACAGCGGCCAAGAGTGGACACGCTGATTGCAAAACAGACAGCGGCGGGCCAGTATCGTTTTGACATTCGCCTCCAAGGCGAGAATGAAACGGTTTTTCTGGATCTGTAGATGGCTGATTTTCTTCTGGTGCACGGCTCGTGCCACGGCGCATGGTGCTGGCGCGATCTGATCCCCGCATTGACGGCGCGCGGCCATACCGCCCGCGCCATCGATCTGCCCGGTCACGGGCAGGACACAACGCCCTATGCAGATGTCACGCTGGAGGGCTATGCAAACGCGATCTTGGCGGCGATTGATACGCCTGTCATGCTGTTGGGCCATTCCATGGCGGGCTTTCCCATATCGCTGGCCGCCGAAATGGCCCCTGACAAGGTTGAGCGGCTGATCTATCTCTGCGCCTATGCCGCGCAGGATGGCCGCAGCCTTGCCGAAATGCGCGCCGAGGCCCCGCAACAGCCGATGGCCGATGCCGCGATCCGCACCGATGACGGGCTGGCCTTCCACGTTGATCCAGCCAAAGCGCCTGCGCTCTTTTACAACGACTGCCCGACCGAGGCCGTGGACGACGCCCTGCCCCGGCTATGCCTGCAGGCAATGGCCCCGCAAACCACGCCGATCCGGCTGGGCGCGGCCTATGCATCGGTCAAGCGAAGCTATATCCGCTGCGACGATGATCGCACGATCCCGCCGGAATACCAGCGGACGATGACAGCGGATTGGCCTGAGGCCGATGTCTATGCGATGCCCACAGGCCATTCGCCTTTTTTCGCCGATCCTGCCGGGCTGGCCGATCTGCTGACCCGTATAGCGAAAGGATAGCATATGGCGGCATCCGTCTTTGACAGCCCGCTCTATGCCCGCCTGTTCCCGTCGGGCGAGGTTGGCCGCCTGTTCACCGATAGCGCCGAAATCCGCGCCATGCTGCTGGTGGAAGGGGCGCTGGCCAAAGCGCAAGGCGCGCTTGGCGTGATCCCCGATACCGCCGCCGCCTATCTGCACCGCGCCGCGATGGAGGTGCAGATCGACCCTGCCGGACTGGCTGACCCTACGGGACAGAATGGTGTCAGCGTACCAGGTCTGGTTGCGGCCTTCCGCAGCGCGATGGAAGCCCCCGAACATGCGCAATACGCCCATTGGGGGGCAACATCACAGGACATCATCGATACGGCGCTGATGCTGCGGCTCCGGCAGATGCTGGCCTTGCAGGAAGACATATTGCGCACCATGCTCAAGGCGCTGGGGCAACTGGCCGACGATCACGCCGCCACGCCGATGGCCGCACGCACCTATGGCCAGCACGCCACCCCCACCAGTTTCGGTGCGACAGTGGCGCATTGGGGCGCGCCCTTGCTGGCCCTGCTGCAAGACCTGCCCGGCTTGCGTAAATCCTGCCTGTGGGTGTCCCTGTCTGGTGCCGCCGGAACCGCAGCCGCCCTTGGCCCCAAAGCAGCCGAAATCCGGGCAGCGCTGGCGCAATCGCTGGGGCTGCATGATCCGCAGCGGTCCTGGCACAGCGACCGTGGCCCGATCCTGCGATTGGCGGATTGGCAGGTGCGGCTGGCCATCGCATTGGGCAAAATGGCCGAAGACCTGCTGATCCTGACCCAGAGTGGCATCGGGGAAGTCTCGCTCGGCGCCTCCGGCGCCTCCTCGACCATGCCGCAGAAACAAAACCCGGTTCTGCCATCGGCCATGGTGGCTACCGCACGGCAGGCAACCGGCCTGCATGCCACACTTCAGGGCGCAGCGCTGCACCGGCTGGATCGTGACGGGGCGGCGTGGTTCACCGAATGGCTGACGCTGCCACAGCTTTGCCTTGCCACAACCGCCACGCTGCTGCACGCGCAAAGCCTGTCCCACAGTATCAGGCCCGTCTCCGATGCGATGCTGGCAGCACTTGGCCAAGGGCAAAACCTGATCCATGCCGAGGCGCTCAGCTTTGCCTTGGCCAGCCATATGCCGCGCCCGGCCGCACAGGCCGCGATCAAGACCCTGTGCAAACAAGCGGGTGAAACTGGCGCGGATCTGTCTGATCTGGCCACCGCCGCCTATCCCGATCTGGATCTTGCAGCGGTGTTTGACCCTGCACAACAGATGGGCCATGCTCCAACCGAGGCACGCGAATTCGCCACAGCGGCAAAGGCGCTCTGATCTGCTGCTTCTTCTTGCCTTAAATATCCATAGGACCAAGCACCGCCACAGGTGATCCAACCGTTATTTGCGCCCCGTGTACGTCTGCCAAAGCCAGATCAACAACAGCGACCCAAGGATCGCCCCCACCAGCCCCGCGCCAAAGCCCAGCATCGCCAGCAATGCGCGCAACACCAGCCCGCTGATCAGCGCGCCCAGCATGCCCACCACGATGGTTGTAATGATATCCGCCTCAACCCGCATCAGCCGTGTGGCGATGAAACCCGCAGCGGCCCCGATGATCAGCAAGAATATGACTGACATTGCGCGCCTCCTACTTTTTGCGCCAATGGGTCGGCACCAGAACCAGCGCCCCCACGGAGGACAGGATCGCGTCCACGCCGGGGCTGCCGAATTTCAGGCCGAACATGATGCGGATGAAATAGAACAAAAACGCCCCGCCCACGCAAATGATAATGGAGGGCAGGTATCCGTTGCGCGTAAATCCTGACTTTTCAGAGGCATAGCCAACGATCCCCGCAATCACCACCGTGCCGATCATCGTGGGGAACATCGCCTATCCTTTCTGAAACCGCGTGCCTTTGGGCATTGGCATACCGCGCAGGAATTCACCGGCATCCTGCGCCCCGCGTCCGGCACGTTGCAAGCGCAAAAGCTGCACCGCGCCGGTGCCGCAGGCCACGCGCAGCGCGTCATCCAGCACCTCGCCCGGTGCGGCCTGACCTGCGCCCACATCCGTGACCAGCCGCGAGGCAAGCAATTTGATCCGTTGCCCGCCCGCCGCGCTCCATGCGCCGGGAAAGGGGGACAGGCCCCGGATCAGGCGGTCCACCTCTGTGGCGGGCAAGGACCAGTCTATCGCGGCCTCGGCCTTGGCTATCTTGGTGGCATAGGTCACGCCATCTGCGGGCTGCGGTATGGCCTCCAGATCACCCAGCCGTGACAGCGCGTCCACGATCAGGCTTGCGCCCATCTGTGACAGGCGGTCATGCAACTGGCCTGTCGTCTCCTCGGCCCCGATGGGCGTTGCCGCGCGCAGCAGTACCGGGCCGGTATCCAGACCCGCCTCCATCTGCATGATGCAAATTCCCGTTTCCGTATCACCCGCCATGATGGCGCGGTGGATCGGGGCCGCCCCGCGCCAGCGTGGCAGCAGGCTGGCATGGATGTTCAGACAACCATGGCGCGGTGCATCCAGCACCGTTTGCGGCAGGATCAGGCCATAGGCGACCACCACCGCCACATCGGCCTGCCATGCGGCAAATTCCGCCTGCGCGTCAGCCCCTTTGAGGCTGGCAGGGTGGCGCACAGGCAGGCCCAGCGCCTGCGCGCGCGCATGCACCGGCGTTGGGGTTTCCTTCTTGCCGCGTCCCGATGGGCGCGGCGGCTGGCAATAGACGGCCAGCACCTCATGCCCTGCCGCCACCAGCGCATCCAGCACCGGCACTGAAAAATCGGGCGTGCCCATGAACACAACCCTCATGCCCGTTTCCTTGCGCGGCGGATCAGCATATCGCGTTTGACTTTCGACAAGTGGTCAAAATACATCCGGCCTGCCAGATGGTCGATCTGGTGCTGCACCGAGGTGGCCCAGAGGCCGACGAAATCCCGCTCCGCCATCACGCCCTGATCATTAAGAAAGCGCACCAGCACCGCGCGGGGGCGCGCGATGGTGGCCGAGACACCGGGCAGGTTCGGGCTGGCCTCGTCATGGTCACGCAACTGGACCGAGGCGTGCACGATTTCGGGATTGGCCATACGCACCGCCTGCCCTCGTTTATCCGAGGCATCGACGACCGCAAGGCGCAGCATCACCCCGATCTGGGGCGCGGCAAGGCCAACGCCGGGCATCGCCTCCATCGTGTCAATCATATCGGTCCAGATGCTGCGGATGTCATCCGTGATCTGTGCCACATCTGCGGCAGGGCTGCGCAGGCGGGCGTCAGGCCAAGGGATGCAGCGGCGCACCGTCACGCGGGGCGTGCCGGAAAGCTGACGGAATAGGTCGCCTCGACAACGCGCCGCGCCTCTGGCGAGAGGCGGTCAAAGGTGACCAGACCGTCCAGATGATCCAGTTCATGCTGCGCGCAGCGCGCCTCGAACCCGTCAAGCTCTGCTTCTTGCGCGCAGCCGTTCTGATCAAGATAACGCAGCGTGATGCGTTCGGGGCGCAACACTTCGGCCAGCACACCGGGGATGGACAGGCACCCCTCGGCGCCCGGCGCCATCCCGTCTGCCTGCGTGATTTCAGGGTTGATACAGACCATCGGTGTCATCTCGCCATCCTTCCAGCCGCAATCCATCACGAAAAGCCGCTTCAAAACGCCCACCTGCGGGGCAGCCAGACCGCGCCCCGGTGCGGCATACATTGTGTCGAACATGGCGCGGATCAGGCCATCCAGATCCTCGCCCGCCGCGACCGGATCACAGGGGGTCGACAGCCGCGGATCAGGCCAGCGCAGGATCGGCAGCCCGGTCATACCCGCGCCCGTTCGCGTTTGAGCTTTTGCATCCGCCGCGTGATCAGTTGGCGGCGCAGCGGCTTGAGGTAATCGATGAACAGTTTACCATCCAGATGATCTACCTCATGCTGGACGCAAGTGGCCCAAAGCCCGGCGAAATCTTCTTGCTGTTCGTTCCCGTTCCGGTCAATCCAGCGCAGGGTCACTTCGGCGGGGCGCTCTACCTCGCCATATTGTTCGGGGATCGACAGGCACCCTTCCTCATAGGTGCTGCGCGTGTCCGATGTGGCGATAATCTCGGGGTTGAACATGATCAGCGGGCGCGGAGCCTCACCTTCTGCCTTGACGCAATCCAGCACGATCAGGCGGGTGTTGACGCCCACTTGCGGCGCGGCCAGACCGATGCCCGGCGCGTCATACATGGTTTCCAGCATGTCATCCGCCAGTTTGCGCAGATCATCGCTAAGGTCCGGCACAGGGGCCGAGACCTTTTTCAGGCGCGGGTCGGGATGGATCAGAATGGTGCGTTTTGTCATGTTCCGTCAGATAGGACAGCGGCCTGTGCGGTGCAATGGTGCAAAACCGCCAATCGGGCGCAAATAACAGGGCATTGGGGCCAATGTGGCACGAATTTCATCGTTGCAGCCGCCCTGTCACCGGGTAGGTTGTTGCCCAAACAGGAGATGCAGATGAGCTTTGACACCCCGATCAACCGTTTCGGCACCCATTCCGTGAAATGGGACATGATGGAGAAAACCTATGGCGTGCCTGCCAGTGACGGGATTCCGATGTGGGTGGCAGATATGGATTTCCGCGCGCCTGATTGCATCCAGAACGCGGTGGCGCAGATGCAGGCGCATGGGGTCTATGGCTATTACGGTGACGATGCAGAGTATCGCCGCGCGATCGGCTGGTGGATGCAGACGCGCCATGGCTGGACAGTGGCGCCGGAGTGGATTTTCACCACCCATGGCTTGGTCAATGGCACCGCGATGTGCGTGGACACCTTTACCCAAGCGGGCGATGGCGTGGTGCTGTTTACCCCCGTTTATCACGCCTTCGCCAAGGTGATCAAAGCCAATGGGCGGCGGGTGATCGAATGCCCGCTGGTCAATACTGGCGGGCGCTACGAGATGGATTTTGACGCCTATGATACGCAGATGGACGGATCGGCCAAGATGGTGATCCTGTGTTCACCGCATAATCCGGGCGGCCGCGTCTGGAGCCGGGATGAGTTGCAGGGCGTGGCCGATTTTGCCAAGCGGCATGATCTGATCCTTGTGTCGGACGAGATCCATCATGATCTGGTCTTCCCCAGTGTGGCGCATACGGTCATGGCCAATGTCGATGACAGTATCGCGGACCGTCTGGTGATGATGACCGCGACAACCAAGACGTTCAACATCGCAGGCAGCCATTCAGGCAATGTGATCATTCCCGATCCGGCACTGCGGGCGCGGTTCGAGGGGCGGATGATGGCGCTGGGTCTGTCGCCCAATTCATTCGGGCTGTTCATGGCCACCGCCGCCTATTCGCCGGAAGGGGCTGCTTGGGTGGATGAGTTGATGGTCTATCTGGATGGCAATCGCCGCCTGTTTGACGCCGGGATAAATGCGATCCCCGGTCTGGCATCCATGCCGCTGGAGGCGACATATCTGGCATGGGTTGATTTTGCAGGCACCGGGATGGACAAGGCCGAGTTCACCCGCCGCGTGGAACAGGGCGCGCATATCGCGGTCAATCACGGGCCGAGTTTTGGTACAGGGGGAGAGACTTTTTTGCGGTTCAACCTTGCCACGCCGCGCGCCCTGGTGGAGCAGGCGGTGGAGCGGATGCACAAGGCCTTTGCCGATCTGCAGTAGCACATTGATCTGTGGACCGGGTCCGCGATAATCGGGGCGGGCGTTTCAACGCGCCCGTCAGTCCCGCGTGATCAGGCCAGCGGGGGCCGCATCGTCGCGCGCGAAATCCAGTGCGGCATGATCGGCCACGCGGGTGCTGCGTTTGAAATCAAACCACATTTCATTATCCTGCGCCTCAGACGCGACGATCAGGCATTGGGACAGGTGACGCCCGCCATCATACATATCGACAAGACCGCGCAGCTTTGGCGCATCATCGATATCCATGGCAAAGCCCCCGTCCCAGACCCGCAGGATGGGATAGGTTTTACCACCGACCTCAATGCGCAAGCGGCTTTTGCGCTTTTCCGTCAACTTTCTGGCCGCAGCCAGCCCTTCGCGCAATTCCCGGGTTAGATAGGTGGTCATGGTTTCCCCCGATACCAAACTTACACCAAGGATGCGCGAGACTTGAGAATCGTCAAGTAAAGCTTTGACGACATTTCGTTTCCATCCCGTTATCAGCCGTTGAAAACTTGGCGATCACGGCTTTTTCGGCCCGTGCTTTCCGTTGCGAAACCCGGCTGATGCGGCAATGGGGCCACAGGGCGCGGCCTGTTCGGGATCAAGACCGAGAATCATCGCCTCGTGCTGGCGGACCGCTGCGGGCATGGTTTGCGGCGCCTGCAGCATCAGGGACAGCCGGCCATTGGCATCCCAATCAGCCAGCGCCCGGACAAGGCCGATCACCTGCGCGGCATCGCGGACCGGGTGCAAGGCGGGGTTCAGCGGGATCGCTGAGGGGAACACCTCGGCCAGAACCGCTGGCCCTGCGCCGGGGGAACGGGCGTTTACCGGATCAAAGGGCCAGACCGACAGCGGCAGCCGCCGCCGCAGCCGTTCCAGCGCGGCGATGCCTGTCAGGCTTTGGCCACCGACGGACCCTGCGCCGCTCAGCTTCCAGACCTCTTGGGCGGCGGGGGCAAGACGGTCTGCAAGGCGGCGGTTGTCAGGCAACACATCGCCCCAACCCGTTGGTTTGCGGCGCGGCAGGCCGGGGATGTCACGCGACAGGCCATTGCCCCAGAACGGGCCATCAGCATCAAAGAGCGCATTGAGATCGGCGGCCAGATCAAAGCGGTTATTGGCATTGTCCGGACCATCGGTCAGATGGTCATGCAGCCAGCCCCAGACATCGCGCCAATCAGCGCCGGGGGCGATGGCCTGCGCCAGACCTGCCGGGTAGCCAAAGGCGAAGTCGAAACCGGCAAGGACTCGTCGGCCCTTGCGGGCCTCCTCGTGCAGCGCCCGTGCGATCAGATCCATGGCAAGGGCGCGGGTGGGCGGGTTGTGCAGCGCAAGCGGCTGGCCGGGGCAATGCTGCGCGATCCACAGGCTGTCACGCCCGGTTTTGGGCGTGCCATTGGCGGACCAGTCCACCACGATATAGCTGTCAAACATCTGCCCCATCATCCGGCGCGCCCCCTTTATTGGTGTGACGTTCCGGCGAAGATAGCGGGGCTACGCGATCTGCCAAGCGGTGCGCTGATGCAGGGAAGATGCGCGCGCCTATGTGTTTTCGCACATCGCAAACGCGTCTATCTGTATGGCAGCAGATAAAAGGAGATGACCGATGGGCCAACTGGTTGACGGTAAATGGCACGACACTTGGTATGACACCAGCAAAACGGGCGGTAAGTTTGAACGCTCCACCGCCGGTTTCCGCAACTGGATCACCGCAGATGGCAGCGCTGGCCCATCAGGGACAGGCGGGTTCAAGGCGCAAAGCGGGCGGTACCATCTTTATGTCTCGCTCGCTTGTCCCTGGGCGCATCGCACGCTGATCTTTCGCGCGCTGAAAGGGTTGAACGATCATATCAGCGTTTCGGTTGTGCATCCTGACATGCTGTCGGATGGCTGGACGCTGGCCACCGATTTTCCCGGTGCCACCGGGGATATGTTGTTCGGTCTGCCCTTCTTGCGCGATATCTATACCAAGGTTGATCCGCATGTCTCTGGCAGGGTCACCGTGCCGATCCTGTATGACACCCAGCGCGACACGATCGTCTCGAATGAAAGCTCCGAGATCATCCGCATGCTGAACAGCGCGTTCAATGAGCTGACCGGCAATCACGATGATTACTGGCCCGCCGATCTGCGCGACGATATCGCGGTGGTCAACGACCGGATCTATGACACGATCAACAATGGCGTTTACAAGGCCGGGTTTGCCACAACGCAAGCCGCCTATGACGAGGCTGTTGTGCCCCTGTTCAAGACGCTGGACTGGCTGGAGGACCACCTGAGCCAGCACCGCTATCTGATGGGGGAGCAGCTGACCGAGGCGGATTGGCGGCTGTTTCCCACGCTGTTGCGGTTTGATCCGGTGTATCACCTGCATTTCAAGTGCAACCGCAAGCGGATCGTGGATTACCCAAATATCTGGGCCTATACGCGCGAATTGTACCAGGTGCCGGGGGTGGCCGCGACCGTGAATATGGATCATATCGTGCGCCACTATCACTATAGCCACGACACGATCAATCCGAACCGGATCATTCCGATCAACCCGGTTCTGGATTATTTTGCACCGCATGGGCGGGGATAAAACCGGCGCGGGGAAGCGGCTGTTTCGATAAAATTGACCGGATGCAGCGGCCGCGTTGCATCCGGTCACCGGATCAGCTGGCGCGGCTGTAATGCAGCACCATCGTTGCCAGATCTTCGGGCGGGGTGGCGCTTTGAAGGAAGGCGCAGGCGTTCGGGCTGTGCAGAAAGATCGAACCATCCGAGAAAAATATCGTGTTGGTCACGAAAATCACCCGCGCGTCCGGGCGGCGGTAGCTGGCGTAATCCGAGATCGCCAGCGCGCTGCCATGGCGCAAGACCAGATCAAGCACGATCATATCCACCGGGTGCGCGCGCAACATGTCAAAGGCCGCATCCTGCCCTTCGACCAAAAGCACCTGTGCGCCTTGGCGTTCCATATGTCTTTGCCAGAGCCGGCCCAGTTCGGGCTCGGGCTCCACTATCAAAACGATCATGATAACCTCTTTGGGTCGCCTGACAATTTGCAGGCCTGGGGCAGGCTTTGGGCAGCAGTGCCAGACATACCGCCATTGGGTGCCGACCGTGATGACCTTCAATCCCTAACAAAGCGTTAATAAATGAGAACACATTGTTAACTGCCGTTGGGTCAGCTTGTGCTTTTGGCACGAATCCGCTTGATGGAGGATAATCAGGAGCGTGCCGGATAGCAGATCAGATGACAGTATCAGCAAAACAAACCCCGGCAGAGGGCAGCAGCGCCGCGCCCCGCGACCATGGCGGTGGGCTGGATGCCGCTGTGGCGCGGTTTGGGGGGGTGCGGGCCGGGTGGATTGACCTGTCAACGGGAATCAACCCCTGCCCTTGGCCCGTTGCGCGTGCAGCCGTGGCGCAGGACGCATGGACCGCCCTGCCCGATCATGCGGCAGCGCGGGCGATGGAACACGCGGCGCGGTCCTTGTGGCAGGTGCCGGATCGCTTGGGCGTGCTAGCCGCACCCGGTGCATCGGCCTTGATTGCGCGGATACCTGGTCTGGCACCGGCGGGTCGGGTGCATATCGCGCAACCAACCTATAATGAACATGCCGCCGCCTTCAGCCTACATGGCTGGGAGGTTCTTCCCAAGGCGCTGGGCACTGTTGATGCGCGGGTGATCGTGCATCCGAACAACCCGACCGGGGATTGGGCTGATCCCGCCGCGCTGGCGGGGGCATCGCTGCTGGTGATTGATGAAAGCTTCTGTGACATCGCGCCAGAGCGGTCATTGCTGGCGCATCTGCCGCCCAAAGGTGGGATTATCCTGAAAAGTTTTGGCAAATTCTGGGGCTTGGCGGGCCTGCGTCTGGGCTTTGCCATTGGTGATCCGGCCCTGCTCGCGCCGCTGCGCGATGCGATGGGGCCTTGGCCTGTATCCGGCCCGGCCTTGACGATCGGGGCTGCCGCACTGGCAGATCGTGACTGGGCCGATGCAACGCGCAAGCGGCTGGCGACGGATGCCATACGGCTTGATGCGTTGATGGCGGATGCAGGGGCCACGGTTGCAGGCGGGACAGACCTGTTCCGGCTTTACACCGTGGACAGCGCCGCGGCGTGGCAAGAGCGGCTGGCGCGCGCGCATATCTGGAGCAGGATTTTCCCTTATTCCAAGACGCTGATCCGCTTGGGCCTGCCCGCCCCCGACGCTTGGGCGCGGATCGAGGCGGCGCTATGACGCTGGTTCTGGCCATGCTTTTGGATGCCATTCTGGGAGAGCCGCGCTGGCTGTGGGCGCGGCTGCCGCATCCGGCGGTGCTGATGGGGCGCATGATCGGCTGGGCAGATGCGCGGTTCAACCATGGGGCGGCGCGGCGATGGAAAGGGCTATGCGTGATGCTGGCGCTGGGGGCTGGCGCGGTGTTGCTTGGCCTTGTGTTGCAGGCGCTGGGGCCTGTGGTTGAGGTGATCGTGGCCGCGATCCTGATTGCGCAACGCAGTCTGGTGGAACATGTGCTGGCCGTGGCGCAGGGATTGCGCAGCGGGCTGGTGCAGGGGCGCGGGGCGGTGGCGATGATCGTGAGCCGCGACACCGCCGCGATGGATCAAAGCGCCGTGGCACGGGCGGCAATCGAATCAGCGGCCGAGAATATGTCAGACGGGGTGGTTGCCCCGCTCTTCTGGTTTGCCGTGGCGGGGTTGCCGGGGCTGCTGCTGCACAAGATCACCAACACCGCCGACAGCATGATCGGCTATCGCACCCCGCGCCACGCGGCGTTCGGCTGGGCGGCGGCGCGGTTTGATGATCTGCTGAACCTGCTCCCGGCGCGGGCCACCGCGCTGTTGATCGCGGCCACCACCGGCGGGCTACGGCATTGGCGCGACATCATCGCAGATGCCGGACTGCACCGTTCACCCAATGCAGGCTGGCCCGAGGCGGCGATGGCCCGCGCGCTGGGCATCGCGCTGTCGGGGCCACGCGCCTATGACGGGCGGATGCAGGATTTCCCTTATGTCAATGCTGCGGGGCGCAAACCCTTGCTGGCGCAGGATATCGAGGCAGCGGTGCGGGTACTGTGGGCAGTATGGGCAGCGGTTCTTTGCCTTGCCGTGATCCTCGCCCTGATGTGATCGCCCTGATACATCTGCCCTGCTAAGGTGTATCGCGTTTGATCAGATTCATGAATTCACTCCGCAGAATGAGGCAGCGTTCTCAAAGAGCAACGCATTCATTCTGCGGGGTGAATTCAATTCAACGCGATATACTGTAGGGTGCGGGCTGATAGATCTGTTTCGGGAAAATTTCATGACACATCATTATATTTCAACTGCCGTTGCGGCATTGGTCCTGTCATTGGCGGGAACATCTGTGCAGGCGCAATGCGGCGGCAGTTTCAGCGCCTTTGTGGACGGGCTGAAGACCGAGGCGGCGGCGCGGGGCCATGGGGCCGACAGCGTGGCGCGGTTCTTTGCGCCGGTCCGGCAAGACCAATCGGTGATTGCGGCGGACCGGCGGCAGGGCGTCTTTACACTGGATTTCACCACCTTTGCGCGCCGCCTGATCAGCCAGTCACGGCTGACAACCGGGCAGGCCAAATCGCGCGAATGGAACGCGGTATTTGACCGGGCTGCGGCAGAATACGGCGTGCCGCGCGGCGTGCTGCTGGCGTTCTGGGCTTTCGAGACCGATTACGGCGCCTTTCAGGGCGATTTCAACACGGTTAACGCGCTGGTCACGCTGGCGCATGATTGCAGGCGGCCCGACCTCTTTCGCCCGCAGATCTTTCACGCGCTGACCCTGTTTGAGCGCGGTGATCTGGACCCCGCCACCACGACAGGCGCATGGGCGGGCGAGATCGGGATGGTGCAAATGCTGCCCGGCGATATCCTTGAGAACGGTGTGGACGGGGATGGGGATGGCCGGGTGCGGCTGAAAACATCCGCGCCGGATGCGCTGTTGTCAGGGGCCAAGATGCTGCAGCATTTCGGCTGGCGCGCGGGCGAGCCGTGGTTGCAGGAGGTGAGCGTGCCTGCCGATATGGACTGGTCGCGCAGCGGGGTTGGCACGGCGCTGCCACTGGCAGAATGGGCGGCGATGGGCGTGGCACCGCGATCCGGGGAATGGCAGGGCCAAGGCCTGCCCGCCAGCCTGATCCTGCCGCAGGGCCATAAAGGACCGGCCTTTGTGGCCTATCCGAATTTCAACGTGTTTTTTGAATGGAACCAAAGCTTTACCTATGTGCTGACAGCTGCCTATTTCGCCACACGCCTGTCTGGCGCGCCGGTTTTCGACCCGCGCAATCCTGATGCGGGATTAGGGCAGGATGATATGAAGCGCTTGCAGGAAAAGCTGGCGGCGCGGGGGCATGACGTGGGCGGCGTTGACGGTATTCTGGGCGCTGGCACGCGCGCGGCGGTGCGGACCGAACAGGCGCGGCTGGGGCTGCCTGCGGATGCTTGGCCAACGGCAGCGTTGCTATCGCGGCTGTGATGCCCGTGGGGCGGGCGGGGTTTTTGAGTATTTGGGGAACAATGAAGGGGCGCGGATTATGCCACCATGGCTTCGGCTTTTTTCAGATCGACCGAGACAAGCTGACTGACGCCCTGTTCCTGCATGGTGACGCCGAACAGGCGATCCATCCGCGCCATCGTCACCGCGTGGTGGGTGATGATCAGAAAGCGGGTATCGGTGCGGCGGCACATTTCGTCAAGCAGGTCGCAAAAGCGGGTGACATTGGCATCATCCAAGGGGGCGTCCACCTCATCCAGCACGCAGATAGGCGCGGGATTGGCGAGGAACACCGCGAAGATCAGCGCCAATGCGGTCAGCGTCTGTTCGCCACCTGACAGCAGGCTGAGGGTGGAGAGTTTCTTGCCCGGTGGCTGGCACATGATTTCCAGTCCCGCCTCGAGCGGATCATCTGATTCGACCAGCACCAGATCGGCCTCTCCACCGCCGAAAAGGTGTTTGAAGAGCAACGAGAAGTTGCTGTTGACCTGTTCGAACGCGGTCAGCAGACGTTCGCGCCCCTCGCGGTTGAGGCTGGCGATACCAGAGCGCAGGGCTTTGATCGCCTCTTCCAGATCGGCCTTTTCGCGGGCCAGATTGTCATGTTCGGTCTGCACTTCGGCAGCATCTTCTTCGGCGCGCAGGTTCACGGCCCCCAGCGCGTCACGCTGGCGTTTGAGGCGGTTCACGTCAGCCTCGATCAGGTCAGAGGCGGGCATGGTTTCGGGATCGGCGCCCAAGGAATCCAGAAGCTGGGCGGGGGTGGTTTCCTGATCCTCGGCGATACGTTCGGCGGCATAGGCCGCGGTTTCGCGGGCGGCATCAAAGCGCGCTTCGGCGCGGGCGCGGGCTTCACGGGCCTCGGACGCGGCGCGTTCGGCGTCACGCTCGCCCTGTTCGGCGGCGCGCAGGGCTGTTTCGGCGGTGGCCAGCCCATCGGCGGCGCGGGCGCGGCGCGCCTCTGCGGTGTCGATGGCATCCGAGAGCTCTTCGCGTTTGGCGGCGATTTCTTCGGGCGCGGCGGATGCTTCGGCCAGATCTTCTGCGCTTTGGTCGCGTCGTTCGACCAGTTCGGCGCTGCGGCTTTCCGCAGTTTGCAAACGATGCCGCCAGCCGGAGAGTTCCTTGGTCACCTCCTGCGATCGTTTGGTGCGCGCCTCGCCTTCGCGGCGGATCTCGTCATGGGTGGAGCGGCGGGTCATCATGGTGATGCGCGCCGCCTCGACGGTCATGCGCAGATCGTCCATGCCGGCGCGGGCGCTGTCCAGATCCTCCAGCCCGGCCACGGCGCGTTCGGCCTCCAGCACCTGCGCGCGGGCGGCCATCGCATCATCTTCGTGGCGGGTGACGGCGAGGCCCAGCGATTCAAGGCGTGAGGCGGCGAGGTTGCGATCCGCCTCGGCGCGGCTGAGGGCGCGGTTCGCCTCGTTCACGCGGGCATCGGCAGCGCGGCGGGCGGCGCGGGCGGCCTGATCGGCGGCGGTCAGATCGGCCAGCCGTGCGGCAAGGCTGTCATGCGCGGCGCGGGCGGCATCGGCGCGGGCGGTGGCGCGTTCCATCTGCTGCTTCAACTCTTCCAGACGGTTGAGCTGTTGCAGGCGCAGCGCGGCGGCGGAGGGTGCATCTTCTGCCCAAGCGCGGAACCCGTCCCAGCGCCACAGATCCCCCTCAAGGCTGACAAGCCGCTGGCCGGGTTTCAACAGCGCCTGAAAGCGCGCACCGTCATCGGGATCAACCAGACCGATCTGGCCCATGCGGCGCGCCAGAACATCAGGCACCGAGACATGATTGGTCAGCGCGGTCACACCCGCAGGCAGCGGTTGCGCGGTGGCGTAGGCGGGCAGTGCTGTCCAGCCGGAGGGGCCATCGGCCTCAACCTCAGGGGCGCGCAGATCATCGGCAAGGGCGGCACCAAGCGCCTTTTCAAAGCCTTGTTCCACTTGCAGGCGGTCCATGATCTGCCCGCCCTCAGCCGTGTCGCGCTGCACAAGGCGGGCGAGGGCCGTCACCTCGGCGCGCAGGGCGTTCAACTCTCCTTCGGCGGCGGAGCGTTCGGCGCGGATATCGGCCTCACGCTCTTGCGCCTCGGCGCGGGCGGCTTCGGCGGCGAGCAGGGTTTCATCGGCGCGGGCGGCCAGATCAACGGCGGCTTCTTCCTGTTCCTGCGCCTGTTCAAAGGCAGTCGCGGCAGCCTCCAACGCGCCTTGGGAGGCTTGCACAGCCTCATGCGCGCGCAGCACCTCGGCCTCGCTGCGGGCGCGGGTTTTCAGGCTATCGTCCAGCAGGCGATGCGCGGATTGGTGGCGCGCGGCAAGGCGGGCCACATCCTCGGTCAGTTGTGACAGATCCGCCTCGCGTTGCTGCAAGACCTCTGCCGCATCGCGGGCGGCGGTGGCGGCTTCTGCGACCTTTTCGGCGTGGCCTTCGCCCGCCTTTGCCAATTCACGGGCCTCCCATTCCAGACGGGCGATGGTATCGCCTGCATCGCGGTTCAGGCCGGCCTCACGCTCGATATCGCGGGTGAGTTGTTCGATGCGGCCTTTGAGGGTGTCGATGGTCTGGCGGGCGCGGACCTCCTGATCGGTCAGGGTGTCGCGCTGCGCAGAGAGGCGTTGCAGGATGGCGGCGGCGATCGCTTCTTCCTCGCGCAGGGCGGGCAGCGCATCATCGCGGGCGACACGGTCCTTGGCGGCGGCGCGGGCGGCGGTTTCGGCCTGTGCGGCAGCGGTGATGCGGCTGCGCAGGTCATCCTCGGCGGTGGCGCGGGCGGTATCGGCCTCTTTCCAGCGACGATAGAGCAGCAAGCCTTCGGCGCGGCGCAATTCATCACCGATGGCGCGGTAGCGGGCCGCTTGGCGCGCCTGCCGTTCCAGTTGCGCCAGTTGGGTGGCCAGTTGTTCCAGCACATCATCGACACGCAGCAGGTTCGCCTCGGCCGCGTTCAGCTTCAACTCGGCCTCATGACGGCGCTGGTAGAGGCCGGAAATACCGGCGGCCTCTTCCAGGATACGGCGGCGGTTCTTGGGTTTGGCGTTGATCAGTTCGCTGATCTGGCCCTGGCGGACCAGCGCGGGTGAATGCGCCCCGGTGGAGGCATCGGCAAAGAGCATCTGCACATCGCGGGCGCGCACATCCTTTGTGTTGACCTTATAGGCGCTGCCTGCATCGCGGGTGATGCGGCGGGTGATTTCCAGCGCGTCGCTGTCGTTGAACCCGGCAGGGGCCAGACGATCCGCGTTGTCCAGCACCAGCGACACTTCGGCAAAATTGCGCGCAGGCCGTGTGGCGGCCCCGGCAAAGATCACATCCTCCATCCCGCCGCCGCGCATGGCCGAGGCGCGGGTTTCGCCCATGACCCAGCGCAGCGCCTCCAACAGGTTGGATTTACCGCAGCCGTTCGGGCCGACCACGCCGGTCAGCCCGTCCCTGATCAACAGATCGGTCGGATCGACAAAGCTTTTGAAGCCGGTCAGTCTGAGCTTGGAAAAACGCACGAAGCGGGCCTTTTGATTCCTCTAGTGGCTGAATCTGGATGGCATCAGGGGTTTGAGTCAACGGCAATACACCCGATATGGGGATTTCCGCCTAGTTATCCCCAATATATTGGGATTTTGGGCCTTATCGCGCAAAATCTCCTATGGTGATCATGGCGTTGACAGCGCCTTTTTCAGGGCGCAGCCTGTGGGTCGGGACCCGTGCGGAGGCGATATATATGCACAAGCCCATTGCGATCAGGCGCGGTGATCCGCGTGAGGCCGGGGCCTTGGCCCTGCTGCAAGACAGCCATTCCCTGATGGAAAGCCTGTTTCCCCCAGAGGATAACCATTACCTGTCAATCGACGCGCTATGCCTGCCAGAGATTGCGTTTTATGTGGCCGAGGATGCAGGCAGGGTGCTGGGCACCATCGCATTGGCGCGCAAGGATGGTTACGCCGAGGTCAAATCGATGTTTGTGGACCCTGCGGCGCGGGGGCGCGGTGTGGCGCGGGCGTTGCTGGCGCAACTGGAACGTGACGCAAAGGCCCAAGGGCTGCGCGTGCTGCGGTTGGAAACAGGGCATCTGCTGGAGGCGGCCATCGCGCTATACAGCGCGCAAGGGTTTGTGACCTGCAAGGCGTTTGGGGATTACGTGGCCAATGGCACCAGCGTCTTTATGGAGAAGCGCCTTGGCTGACCGTCCCGCCCCTCCGCGCCGCATGACCCAAGTTGAGGATAAGGGGCCGCTGCATATGCTGCTGACGCAGGCCTTTGCCTATATGGAAGGGCGGTTTGATCCACCGTCATCCTTGGCTGTGATGGGGGGTGATGATCTGGCGCGGGGGCCAGGATTGGCGCGGGCGCTGGTGGGGCTGAGCCTTGATCGCGCAGGGGCATTGGGGCTGCCCGATGTCAGCCTGCAGACGCGGATGGAACTGGTCAAGAACCACGCCACCTTTGTGGCGCTGGGGTTGCAAATGACAGGCACAACCGCGCATCCGGGGTTTGATCGGCCAAGATCGGTCAGTTTTTGTCGGGCTGTGTAAGATCAACACTCCAGAATACCGAGGATCACGGCCTGATCGCCGCGTATCTCACGCACCTTGCAGCCACTGACCTGTTCCATCGCTATGGCTGCACGGCCCCCAATCGGGCCCATGCGCGGGGCATATTGCGGGTTGATGCGCACCGCTTCGGCCAGACGCCCCTTGACGCGGACAGCGAAAACGCTGCCCTCCACCTCAACCCGCGCAGGCTCGATCCCCATGAAATGCGGGGTGGGGCCATCGCAGCCCGGCAGGTTCAGCATCAGCAAAGGGAAAAGTGCAAAGCGCCACATGATGCCTGTATCAGAGCGGATATTGGTTAAGAAATCCCTAAGCTGCGGGCATTTTCAGAGGCCGGGAAAACGGCAGGCCGCTAAGCCCTTGC
>JBLRWJ010000039.1:0-21749 GCA_047921315.1 Rhodobacterales bacterium
GCTGCCCGGCGGTGCCGCCGGGCGGGGGATATCGGCGATGGCGCGTGTTATGCAGCGGTCTTTGGCAAACTATACCAGCGCAGGTGACAGGCGGGAATCCTTGCCATGCAGAGGTCTTGTAGAAATAATATGACCTCGCAGCACGACCCCCAAATGCAAACGGCGCGATCCTTCGGGAGCGCGCCGCTTGTTTTTTTAAGGTCCGGCGGCGCGATCTGTTGGGGCCGCGCCGTTTATCTATTCAGCGTCGATCAGGCGGCGGCTTTTTTATCCGCGCCGAAACGGCCATAGAAACTTTGGGTTTTGTCGGCCATTTCGCGCAGCAAGGGCGGGCAGGCAAAGCGGGCGCCATAGGCTGCCTCAAGCTGGTCACAGCGTTCGGCCGCATAGGGTGTGCCGATGATATCAAGCCAGCTGAACGGGCCACCCGACCACGGCGCAAAGCCCCAACCCAGGATCGCGCCCACATCGCCCTCGCGGATGTCTTCCAGCACGCCTTCTTCCAGCGCGCGCACGGCTTCCAGCACCTGGGCGAACATGAGGCGGTGCTGCACCTCTGTCAGGCTGGGCTGGTCATCCAGACGGGGGTATTTATCGGCCAGACCGGGCCAGTAACCCTGACGCTTGCCCGCCTCATCATAGGTGAAAAAGCCCGCTTTGGCCTTGCGGCCCATGCGGCCCTCGCCCTCCATATAAAAGATGATCTCGTCAACCTCGCCATCGGGATAGGCATTGCCCATCGCGGCCTTTGTGGCGCGGGCGATCTTGGCCCCCAGATCAATCGATGTCTCATCGACCAGTTGCAGCGGCCCCACCGGAAAGCCCAGCATCCGCGCGGCATTGTCGATCAGCGCCGGGGCCACGCCTTCTTTGACCATCCGCATGCCTTCATTGATATAGGGGATGATGCAGCGGTTGGCGTAGAAGAAACGCGCATCATTGACCACGATGGGCGTTTTGCGGATCTGGCGGACATAATCCAGCGCCTTGGCCACGGCCACGTCACCTGTTGCCTCACCCTTGATGATTTCCACCAACAGCATCTTTTCCACGGGGGAAAAGAAGTGGATGCCGATGAATTGCTCTGGCCGCGATGACGCCTTGGCCAGTTCCGAGATCGGCAGGGTCGAGGTGTTGGAGGCATAGATGCAATCGGCGGGGATCACGGCTTCGGCCTGTTTGGTGACCTCTGCCTTGATGGCCATATCCTCGAACACCGCCTCGATGATCAGATCGCAGCCTTTGAGCGCGTCATAATCGGTGGTGGCGGTGATGAGGTTCAGCATCGCCTCTTTCTTCTCGGCGGTGACCTTGCCGCGCTTCATGCCTTTATCAAGGTAATCGGCGGTATAGGCTTTGCCCTTATCGGCAGCTTCTTGTTTGGCGTCAATCAGCACCACCTCGATCCCGGCCTGTGCGCTGACCAGCGCGATGCCTGCGCCCATCATGCCAGCCCCCAGCACGCCCAGTTTCTTGACGCGCTGGTCAGAGACACCTTCGGGGCGCACGGCCCCTTTTTCCAGCGCTTCCTTGTTCAGGAACAGCGAGCGGATCATCGCGGCAGAGGAGGGGTTCATCAACACATTGACGAACCAGCGCGCCTCGATCTTGAGCGCTGTGTCAAATGGAACCATCGCACCCTCGTAGACAGCCGAGAGCAGAGCCTTGGCAGCGGGAAACGCGCCTTGGGTCTTGCCGTTCACCATGGCGGAGGCGCCGACGAATGTGGGGAAGCCTGCGGGGTGATAGGGCGTGCCGCCGGGCATTTTGTAGCCTTTGGCATCCCATGGCTTGACCAGATCGGCGTCTTTCGCCTGCAACACCCATGCGCGGGCAGCGGCAACCGGATCATCCGCGATCTCGTCAATGATGCCTGCGGATTTCGCCTTGGCGGGGTCCAGCAGCTTGCCCTCCAGCAGGTAGGGGGCGGCCATCATGACGCCCAGTTTGCGCACCATCCGCGTAGTGCCGCCAGCACCCGGAAAGATGCCAACCATGATTTCCGGCAGGCCGATCTTGGCCTTCGGGTTTGGCGCGGCAAAGATGCGATGCGTGGCGAGCGGCAATTCCAGACCGATGCCAACGGCCGTGCCGGGCAGCGCGGCGGCGATGGGCTTGCCCCCCTTCAGGGTTTTCGGGTCCATGCCTGCGCGCTCGATTTTGCGCAGGGCGGCATGCATCGCCATGATGCCGTCGAACAGGCCCTGTTCGGGGCTGTCGCCCGCCGATGCGCGCATTTCGGCCAGCACGTTCAGGTCCATGCCGCCGGCAAAATCTTTCTTGGCGGATGTGATCACGATGCCTTTGACGGCCTCATCGGCCAGCGCGTCATCAATCAGCGTATCCAGATGCATCAAGGCTTCTGTGCTCAGCACGTTCATGGATTTGCCGGGGCAATCCCATGCGATGATGGCCACGCCATCGGCGTCTTTTGTCATGGTGAAATCGGTCATGTCATGTCTCCCGCTTGGGGTTTGGTCGCAGGCGCGTGCAGGTCACGGCCCTCGTAATGTTTGAGATAGCTGAGGATGGTTTGCAGCGTGGCGGCGGGGCCATTGGCAAAATCCTCCTCCTCCAGCACGATGCGCTTATGGGCGCTGAAATCGGTCCGGTCGATGCTGTCGCGCGGATCGGCCTTGTGCTTGAAGATCAGCGCGGGGCTGTCGCACAGGATGCGGATATAGGCACCGTCATTTTCTGTCACAAGGCGCAGATCGCTGCGGTTCTGGCTGGTCGCAAGATCCGCCACGGCGCGCAGGGGGTGTGGGGTCATGTCCATCACACCCGCTCGATGATGGTGGCCGCACCCATGCCGGAGGCGATGCAAAGCGTGGCAAGGCCGGTGCCTTTGCCGGTGCGCTCCAGCTCGTCCAGCAGCGTGCCGATGATCATCGCGCCTGTCGCACCCAAGGGGTGGCCCATGGCGATAGAGCCGCCGTTGACGTTGACCACCGAGGCGTCCACGTCAAACGCCTGCATGAAGCGCAGAACGACGGATGCAAACGCCTCATTCACCTCGAACAGGTCAATGTCGCTGATGCTCATACCACTATCGGCAAGGATTTTCTGCGTGGCAGGCACGGGGCCTGTCAGCATGATGGTGGGATCGGTGCCGATCTTGCAGGTTGCCTTGATCCGGGCGCGCGGCTTGAGGCCCCATTTCTCGCCGAATGCCTTGTTGCCGATCAGCACGCCAGCGGCCCCGTCCACGATGCCACTGGAATTGCCCGCGTGGTGGATGTGGTTGATCCGCTCCAGATGCGGGTATTTCATCAGCGCGACCTTGTCGAAACCGGGCATGGATTCGCCCATATCCTTGAAGCTGGGCTTGAGCGCGCCAAGGCTTTGCATATCGGTCTGGGGGCGCATGAATTCGTCATGGCCAAGGATGGTCAGGCCGTTCTGGTCACGCACTGGCATGATGGATTTGGCAAAACGCTTGTCATCCCATGCCGCTTTGGCGCGGCGCTGCGATTCCACTGCCAGCGCATCAGCCTCGTCGCGGCTGAACCCGTATTCGGTAGCGATGATATCGGCGCTGATCCCTTGCGGCACAAAATAGCTGTCCATCGCGATAGACGGGTCCACGGCGATCGCCGCCCCGTCGCTGCCCATCGGCACGCGGGACATCATCTCGACCCCGCCCGCGATATAGGCCATGCCCGCCCCGCCGCGCACCTGATTGGCGGCCAGATTGACGGCTTCCATGCCGGAGGCGCAAAAACGGTTGATCGCAAGGCCGGGGATCGATTCATCGAGATCCGAGGCCAGAACAGCAGTGCGCGCAAGGCAGGCGCCTTGCTCCATCACTTGGGTGACGTTGCCCCAGATCACATCCTCGACCGCGTGGCCCTCAAAGCCGTTACGCTCTTTCAGCGCGTTGAGCACCTGCGCGCTGATCCGCGCCGAGGTGACCTCGTGCAGCGATCCGTCAATACGGCCCTTGCCGCGTGGGGTGCGGATGGCATCATAGATATAGGCATCTGTCATGGGTATCTCCTTGGTTTGGCCACCGCAACGGGCGGGCCGGTATTGTCCTTGGCGCGGTCAGGCAGGGTCTGCAGGGCCGCGGGGCATCAGGTCATAGGGGTGTTTCCAGCCGGGCGTCTGTTCGATCCGGGTCATCCATGCATCGATATGGGGCCAGTCGGCGCGCACAAATCCGAAAGGTTCGGGATAGAACAGATAACCGACACAGGCGATATCGGCGATGGTCAGGCGGTCGCCAACCAGCCAGTCCTTGCCGGCCAGTTCCTCGTTCAGCGTCTTGTAGGCCGCTTTCAGACGACCTTGCATGAAGGCGATCACCTCGGCGGGGCGTTTGTCCTCAGGCAGGAAATTCATCAAAAAGCGGGTCATGCCCGCCTGCGAGGACAGTTTGTGATTGTCCCACAGAACCCACCGCATGATCTCGCGCCGCTCGTTGGCGCTGTGGCCACCGAATTTGCCCGCCTTGGTGCTGAGGTAATCTTGAATGGCTCCCGATTGCGACAGTGTCAGCGCGCCGTCCACCATGACGGGCACTTCACCCATCGAATTGATTGCACGAAATTCGGGGCTGCGGTGTTCGCCGTTGAAAAAATCGACAAAGACCGGCTCCCATTCCAGCCCCGAGAGTTCGAGTGTCAGCGCCGCCTTATAGGCATTGCCGCTTTCGCCGAAGCAGTAGAGTTTGATGGTCATGGTCACCTCCTGTTGCAGCGGAGCGCGGCGGGGGTTTTGCACCCCCGCACCCCCGCAGAGTATTTGCCGAACAATGAAAGGGCGCGGCGCGCGTGGCTTCTTCTTGCCTTAAATATCCCCGCGCGGAGCGCATCCGCCCTGTCAGCTTGTGCAAGGGTCACGCAGATTTCCTGTCGATGAAGCTGCGTGCGATCAGTTCTTTCATGATTTCATTGGTGCCGCCATAGATGCGCTGGACGCGGGCGTCTGTCCACATCTCGGCCACGGCATATTCCTGCATGAAACCGTAGCCGCCATGCAGTTGCAGACAGTCGTCCAGCACCTGATTCTGCGTGTCGGTGATCCAGTATTTCGCCATCGCCGCCTTTTCGACGCTGAGTTCGCCGCGCAGGTGTTCGGCCATGCATTCATCAAGGAAGGCGCGGGCGACTTTCGTGCGGGTCAGGCATTCGGCCAGTTTGAAGCGGGTATTCTGGAACTGGGTCAGCGGCCCGCCAAAGGCTTCGCGTTCCTGACAGTACTGGATGGTGCGCGCCACCGCCCCTTCCATCGCGCCGATGGCCCCGCAGGCGATGATCAGGCGCTCCTGTGGCAGCTGGCTCATCAGTTGGGCAAAACCGCGCCCTTCTTCGCCGCCGAGCAGGTTTTCGGGGGGGATGGCGACATTGTCGAAGAACAATTCGGATGTATCGGAGGCTTTCATGCCGATCTTGTCGAGGTTGCGGCCACGGGTGAAGCCCGCCGCCCCTTCGGTTTCCAGCACCATCAGCGAGACACCTTTGGCGCGCTGGGTCGGGTCTGTTTTGGCCGCGACCACGATCAGTGTGGCGTGTTGGCCGTTGGTGATGAAGGTCTTTTGACCTGACAGTTTGTAGCTATTGCCGTCCTTGATCGCCTTGGTCTTGATCGCCTGCACATCCGATCCGGTGGAGGGTTCGGTCATCGCCAGCGCGCCGACCAGTTCGCCGGAGGTCAGTTTCGGCAACCAGCGGCGTTTTTGATCATCCGTGCCATAGGCGAGGATGTAATGTGCGACGATGCCCGAATGGATGCCGACGCCCCAGCTGGCAAGGTTGGCGCGGCTTGCTTCGATCAGGATGGCGGCCTCATGGCCGAAATCACCGCCATGGCCACCCCATTCTTCGGGGATGGAGGGGCATAGCAGGCCCAATGCGCCTGCTTGTTGCCAGATTGACGGGTCCATCTGGCCCTGATTGCGCCAGCGTTCGAAATGCGGCACCCATTCATCGGTGATGAATTTGGCCGTCATATCGGACAGCATCTGATGTTCTTGGGTCATCCATGCGGATGTCATGCGGGTCTCCTCCCCCGGTCAGTCCTGGTCCTAGCGTTTGCGCGCGTCCAGATCGGCGTTAAACAGGCGCAGGCGGTGCGCGAATGTGTCCTGGTTGATTACAGAGTCGAAGTTTTCGAACAGAAAGGACAGCGCCTCGCCCTCATCCAGCCCGGCATCAGCGGCGAATTTTTTGAGCTTGCGGTAGCCGTCTTCCGTCATGGCGACGGGAAAGCGGCGGGTCAGGCGGAAGCGTTTGGGCATCGGCATGTCCTTTGTGGCGGTATGGGTGGGGCGGGGTGCGACCCCCGCCCGCCCCGATCAGAAATTGGCGGCCTCCAGCGCCATGACGGTGTCGGCGCCTGTGTTGATCCGCGCCAGGTGCAGGGCTGTCGCGGGCAGGCGGCGGGCCATGTAGTAGCGCCCGGTGGCCAATTTGGTTTCATAGAAGGTGACGTCTTCTGTGCCGGCCTGCAATGCTTCATCCGCGGCTTTGGCCATTTGCGCCCACATCAGGCCAAGGCAGACATGGCCGAACAGATGCATGAAGTCATACGAACCCGACAGCGCGTTATTGGGGTTCTTCATGCCGTTTTGCATGAAATACATCATCGCGGTTTGCAGATCCTTGGAGGCGGCTTTGAGCGGATCAAGGAAATCGGCCTTGAGGGCTTCGTTGCCTTCGTTCTCCTTGATGAAGGTCTTGACCAGCTCAAAGAAGGCCATGGCATGTTTGCCGCCATCCTGTGCCAGTTTGCGGCCCACCAGATCCAGCGCCTGAACGCCATTGGCGCCTTCATAGATCATGGCGATGCGGGCATCACGGGTGTATTGGGACATGCCCCATTCCTCGATATAGCCATGGCCGCCGTAAACCTGTTGCGCCTTCACGGTCATGTCATAGCCTTCATCGGTCAGGAACCCTTTGATCACGGGGGTCATCAGCGAGATCAGGCCATCGGCGGCGGCGTCGCCATTGCGATGTGCCCGGTCGATCAGCGAGGCCCCCCAGAGCATGAAGGCGCGCGCGCCTTCGACAAAGCTTTTCTGATCCATCAGGGAGCGGCGGATATCGGGGTGCACGATCAGCGGATCGGCGGGGCCATCGGGGTTTTTCACGCCGGTCACATCGCGGCCCTGAAGGCGATCCTTGGCGTAGTCCAGCGCGTTCTGGAAGGCGACATCGGCCTGCGCCATGCCCTGCATGCCGACGCCGATACGGGCCTCGTTCATCATGGTGAACATGGCGCGCATGCCTTTATGCGCCTCGCCCAGCAGGTAGCCTGTGGCCTCGTCATAGTTCATCACGCAGGTGGCATTGCCGTGGATGCCCATTTTCTCTTCGATCTTGCCGACCGTCACACCGTTACGTGCCCCCAAGGAGCCATCGCTGTTCACGAGTATTTTTGGAACAATGAAGAGCGAGACGCCCTTGATCCCATCAGGGCCGCCGGGGATTTTGGCCAGCACCAGATGGATAATATTGTCCGCCAGATCGTGATCGCCGGCCGAGATAAAGATCTTCTGGCCGGTCACTTTGTAGGTGCCATCGTCCTGCGGTACGGCTTTCGTGCGCATCAGGCCCAGATCGGTGCCGCAATGCGGCTCTGTAAGGTTCATCGTGCCGGTCCAGTCACAGGAGACCATCTTGGGCAGGTACATATCCTTTTGCGCATCTGTCCCATGCGCGAGGATTGCCGAGGCGGCGCCATGGGTCAGGCCCTGATACATGGTAAACGCCATGTTGGAGGCCGAGAACATTTCGCCCACCGCCGTGCCCATGACATAGGGCATGCCCTGACCGCCATATTGTTCGGGCATATCCAGACCCGTCCAGCCACCGCTGCGGACCTGATCGAAGGCGGATTTGAAGCCGCCGGGCGTGCGGACAACACCGTTTTCCAGTTTGCAGCCTTCGGTATCGCCGACGCTGTTGAGCGGGGCGAGCACTTCGCAGGTCAGTTTGCCGGCTTCTTCCAGCACGGCGGCGGTGAAATCTGCCTCAAGCTCGGCATAGCCGGGGATGTCGGATTTTGCGACCTTGAGCAGGTCGTGCAGGACGAATTGCAGGTCTTTGACGGGGGCGGTGTAGCTGGGCATGAAGGTCTCTCCCTAGGGTCGGTCTTGGGTGTTGGATGGGGCGCGTCCGGTTATTCCGCCGCGCGTTTGGGCTGATTGATCGAGGCGATCATTTTTTCGCCCCATTTCATCTGTTCGCGCAGGTCTTCGATGGCCGCGTTCAGCTCGTCGCGCTGGGCGATCAGGTCATCGAGGCGTTTTTGCGCCACCTCATAGGTGCGCGCCAATTGCGTTTGTTGCTGGTCGCCAAGGCTGTAAAGGTCCAGCAACTGGCGGATTTCCTCAAGGCTGAAGCCGAACCGCTTGCCGCGCAATATCAGTTTGAGGCGGGCGCGGTCGCTATTGGTGAACAGGCGTTTCTGCCCCTCGCGGATGGGGAACAGCAGTTCTTTCGCCTCGTAAAAGCGCAAGGTGCGAGGGGTGACGTCAAACGCCTCGCACATCTCGCGGATGGTCATTGTCTTGTCGGTCATCATGTTACCTCTGGTGCAGGTGTCCGCCGGCAAGCTGGGCCTTCGGGCACAGGGATACAACAGGTTTGGAAGTTGACGTAACCACTACGTCACGTCACTTTCAGGTTGACGTAAGATAAGGTAACGTCAAGCGGGTGGCCGGGTCATTTTCTTGCGCGTCAGCGTTTGCCGGTTCCGGCCTGCTTTGGGCGCGGTGGGAGAGAGGGGGCAGGATGCGGGCCTGTCAGCCCCTGCCGAGGGCGCGGGCGGTTTCGTCGCGCAGGCGGCGCAATTCTTCCATCGCCTCATCCAGTTGGGTGCGCTGTTCGGCCAGTTCGACAAGCTGGCGGTCTGCCATTGTCACCCATGCCTCCATCTGGGCGCGGGTGCCTTCCTTTTCATAGATCAGCAACCATTGGCGGATATCCTCCAGCGCATAGCCGAATTTCCGCCCCCGCAGAATCAGGGTCATGCGGGCACATTCACGCGGGCCGTAAAACCGGGCGCGGCCTTCGCGTTCGGGCTGCAGCAGCTCGATATATTCGTAATAGCGCAAGGTGCGTGGCGTCACGTCATACTTGGCGCACATTTCCTTGAAGGTGAGGCGTGGTTCGGACATCGGTCTACTCCCTTGGCCGCAGGCTAAGCGAGACGTTGGGGAAGGGCAACGGGTGCCTTGCACTTGCGGTCAGATGCAAGACATAGTGCAGCGCGACGCTTTGGGAGCAGGATGGATGAACAGGAACAAACTGGCGCGGCAATTCACCGAGGCGATCCCGCATGCGCGGGCGCTGGCGATGCGGATCGACCATCTGGGCGAGGGGATCGCAGAGATGTCGATGCCCTATGATGCGCGCTTCATCGGTGACCCTGAGACCGGCGTGATCCATGGCGGCGCGGTCTATGCGCTGCTTGATACCTGCTGCGGGGCCTCTGTGGTGTGTCATCCTGCGTCCACCGGGGGGACGGCCACGATCGGGCTGCGGATTGATTATATGCGCGCAGCGACACCGGGGCAGGCGATCCGCACGCGGGCGGAATGTTATCATGTGACACGCTCGGTGGCTTTTGTGCGCGCCACGGCGATGGATGATGACACCGACCGCCCCGTGGCAAGTGCCACCGGCACCTTCACGGTTGAGGCCAAGCCATGAGCGGGGAATCATTCGTCAAGCCGCGCGGCGGGCGGCCCGAGCCGGTGCAGGTGGTCAAGCAACGCCGCGATGCCGCGCTGAGCGCGCTGGTGCATGGTGTGCCTTATATCCAGTTTCTGGGTATCGAATTCGACCGGCGCGGCGATGAGTTGACCGCCGTGCTGCCCTTTGATGACAAGCTGATCGGCAACCCGCTCTTGCCCGCGCTGCATGGTGGCGTGACAGCCGCCTTTCTGGAGGTGACGGCGATTATCGGGTTGAGTTGGGCCAGCCTGTGGGAAGAGATCGAAAGCGGGCGCATTGATTCGCAGACCCTTGCGGCGGGCAATCTGCCGCGCCTGCCCAAGACGATTGATTTCACGGTTGACTATCTGCGCACCGGATTGCCGCGTGATGCCTATGCGCGGGCATCGGTGAACCGGTCCGGGCGGCGCTATGCCTCGGTGCATGTGGAGGCGTGGCAGGACAACCGCGCGCGGGCCTTTGCGCAGGCCACAGGCCATTTCCTGATGCCGCGTCTGGATGGCTGACAGCGCCACAGGGCCGGATGCGGCCCGCCCGATCACCCATATGCGCGTGCTGAAAGTGGCGCTGCCGATCGTGCTGGCCAATGCAACGGTGCCTATTCTGGGGGCGGTGGATACCGCCGTGGTGGGGCAGATGGGGCAGGCGGCGCCGATTGGGGCTGTTGGCTTGGGTGCTGTGATCCTGACGGCGATTTACTGGATTTTCGGCTTTTTGCGCATGGGCACCACCGGCCTGACGGCGCAGGCGCGCGGCGCGGGTGATCAGGGCGAGGTGGCGGCCCTGTTGACCCGCGTGCTGATGATCGGGGCTGTGGCGGGGATTGGTGTGATCGCGCTGCATCTGCCGCTGTTCTGGGGCGCGTTCCAATTGGCCCCGGCCAGCGCCGAGGTAGAGGGGATGGCCCGCAGCTATATGCAGATCCGCGTGATGAGCGCGCCCGCCGCCATCGCGCTTTATGGCGTGACCGGCTGGCTGATCGCGCTGGAGCGGACCCGCGATGTGCTGATCCTGCAGCTCTGGATGAACGGGGTGAATATCCTGTTGGATCTGTGGTTCGTGCTGGGGCTTGGCTGGGGTGTCGAAGGGGTGGCGCTGGCAACCTTTCTGGCGGAGTGGAGCGGTCTGGCGCTGGGGCTGTGGTTTTGTCGCGCGGCCTTTGCGGTGCCGGCGTGGCGCGACTGGAGCCGGGTTTTCGAACCGGTGGCGCTGCGCCATATGATGGCGGTCAATACCGATATTCTGATCCGGTCGCTGCTGTTGCAGGCTATTTTTCTGTCTTTCTTGTTTATGGGTGCCGGTCAGGGGGATGTGGTGCTTGCGGCCAATCAGGTGTTGCTGCAGTTTCTGCATATTACATCGCATGTGTTGGACGGGTTCGCCTTTGCCGCCGAGGCATTGGTGGGGCAGGCCTTGGGCGCGCGCAATCAAGGCGGTCTGCGGCGCAGCGCCTGGGTCAGCACGCTATGGGCGGCGGGCTGTGTGATCGCGCTGGCGCTGGTCTTCTGGGTGGCGGGGGGAGTGATCATCGATCTGATGGCAACATCCGCAGAGGTGCGCGCGGTGGCGCGCCTGTATCTGCCCTATATGGTGATCGCCCCGATTCTGGGGCTGGCGCCGTGGATGCTGGACGGGATTTTCATCGGCGCCACCCGCACCCGCGACATGCGCAATATGATGGTGATCAGTTTTCTGGTCTATCTGGTGGCGGTTGTGCTGCTGGTGCCGGCCTTTGGCAATCACGGGCTTTGGCTGGCGCTTCTGATCTCGTTCATGGCGCGTGGCATCACCTTGGGTCTGCGCTATCCGGCGCTGGAGGTGGCGGCCGCGGGCCGGGTTTGAGTATTTGAAGAACAATGAAGCAGGGGGCGGCGGATCAGGGTAGGAGCTGTTGGCTGAGCCAGTTGATCAAGGCGTCTTCTTCGTGGTGATCCAGCACTTGTGTATTGAGCAATTCCATCGAGCGGATGCCCTGAATTGCCAGAAAGGCGAGGGTGGCCATCTGCGGATCCGTGGCATTGGCGCGGATACGGTTGAGGAAATCCCGCTCATAGTGGCGCACCGGGTCCAGCATGCCGGGGTCTTCGGCCAGCGCGGCCAGCAGGCCAGAGGGCGGGGGCGTGCCGCATTGGCGTTCGGTCTGGAACTGAGCGATATAGGCGCGGATCGCGGCATCGGGGCGGCCGGTTTTTTCTTCTGCGGTGAGGGCGGCATCGAAGCGGCTGAGGAAAGTCTCGACCAGCGCCTGCATCAGGCGGCTTTTGGAGGGGAAGTGATAGAGCAACCCGCCTTTGGACACGCCAGCTTGCGCCGCGACCGCATCCAGTGACAGGTTGCCCGGCCCGGTGGCGCGCGCCAGCGTTTGAGCCGCGTCGAGAATGCGGCGGCGGGTATCGCTGCGGGGGGATGGGGGAAGAGCGATGATGCGTCTCCTTCGGGCGGGTGTTTTGGCTGTGATTGACTTTACCGACCAGACGGTATAGTTGCCCCGCTTGAAAATCAAGCCATCCGGTCGGGCAGCGGGGCGCGAATTGTCGCATCGCATCGCGGGTCGGGCTGGGGTGGCATGTGCAACAGATCGAGGATCGCCCCATGTTCAAACGTTTCGTGATTGCCGCCGTGCTGCTGATCCTGGTGGCGGGCGGTCTGATCGGGTTCAATCTGTTTCGTGACCAGATGATCGAGCAGATTTTCGCGGATCTGCCGGTGCAGCCCTTGGCCGTGGAAACGGTAGAGGTGGCCCCCGTCACATGGCAGCCTGTGTTGAATGCAATTGGCACGGTCAATGCCAATCAGGGGGTTGATCTGACGGTGGAGGCCCCCGGTATTCTGCGCGAGGTTCTGTTTGCGCCCAATACGCAGGTGGCGGCGGGGGATCTGCTGATCCGGCTGGATGATGTGGTGCAGCGCGCCGATCTGGAGGCGGCGCGCACGCAACTGGAGTTGGAACAGGCGAACCTGACGCGCCAGCAGGAGTTGCAAAGCCGTGGCGTGGCCACAAGCGCCACGCTGGAGGCCACGCAGGCGGCGTTTCGCGCCGCCGAGGCGCAGGTGGCGCGCGCCGAGGCCGTATTGGAGCAGCGCAGCGTGACCGCGCCTTTTGCTGGCACAATCGGGTTGTTGCGGGTGGATCTGGGGCAATATGTCCAGCCCGGCACGATCATCGCCACCCTGCAGGACCTGGCCACGATGCGGGTTGATTTCAACATGGCCGAGCAGACGCTGCCGGATTTGTTCATCGGACAGGTGTTGCATGTGCAAAGCGACGAGTCGCGTCAGAGTTTCGAGGGACGGATCAGCGGCATTGATCCGCGTGTTGATCCGGCCAGCCGGATGGTGGCTGTACGTGCGACGGTAGAGCGCGCAACGGTAGAGCGCGCAACGGTGGAGCGGGCGGAGATGGAACAGCGGCAGGATGAGCAGGCGCAGGGGTTGACGCCGGGGCAGTTTGTGCGGCTGCGGTTGGATCTGCCGCAGGAAGCGGGCGTGATCGCGTTGCCGCAGACGGCGCTGATCAGCAGCTTGTACGGGGATTTCGTTTATGTCCTGCGCCCGCGCGAGAGTGATGCCGATACGCTGGAGGCGCGGCAGGTGTTTGTCACGCCGGGGCGGCGGTCTGGCGGGCAGGTCGAAATCCGCGAGGGGCTGTCAGCGGGGGACCGCGTTGTGACGACCGGGCAGAACCGTTTGTCAAACGGGGCGCCTGTGACATTGGCTGAGGTGACCGAATGAACCTGTCCGCGCTTTTCATCAAGCGGCCCGTCGCCTCGACCGTATTGGGCCTGCTGATCATCCTGATGGGTCTGCAGGGGCTTTTCAGCCTGCAAACCCGCCAATATCCGCAGGTGGATGAGACGGTGATCACGGTGACGACCGTGTATCCCGGTGCGGCGGCTGATCTGATACAGGGGTTTGTCACATCCCCTATTGCGGCGGCGGTAGCCACGGCCGAGGGTGTGGATTATGTGACCACGCAATCGCGCCCCTCAGCCTCGGTGGTGACGGTGCAGATGCGGTTGGGCGAAGACCCTGACAGCGCGCTGACCGAGGTGATCTCCAAGGTGCAGCAGGTGCGTTCGCGCCTGCCTGCCGATGCGCAAGATCCCAATATCGTCAAGGGGACGGGGCAGACCTTTGCCACGATGTATCTGGGTGTGCAGAACCCCGCAATGACGCCGGAGCAGATCACCGAATATATCGAACGGGTGATGGTGCCGCGCATGTCCACCATTGACGGGGTGGCGGAAAGCCAGGTTCTGGGCGGGGCCAGCTATGCGATGCGGGTCTGGGTTGATCCGATCCGGTTGGCGGGGCAGGGCCTGACGGCGGCTGATCTGAGTGCGGCCATCAACGGGGCCAATTTTCTGGCGGCACCGGGGCGGTCGCAGGGCGAATTGGTCAGCTATGCGATCACGATGGACTCCACCCTGCAGACGCCAGAAGCGTTCGGCATGTTGCCCATTTCGGGCAGCGGCGATGAGGTGGTGCGCCTGCGCGATGTGGCGCGGATCGAACTGGCGGCGGAAAGCACCGATACGATTGTGAATTTCAACGGCCAGCCCGGCACGTTTATCGGGGTGTTTCCCACGCCATCGGCCAACCCGCTGGAGACATCGGCCAATGTGCTGGCCGAATTGCCCGCCATTCAGGCCAGCCTGCCGGACGGTATGACGTTGACCATGATGTATGACGCGACCGAGCAGATCGCCGCCTCGATCAACGAGGTGTTGCGCACCATTCTGGAGGCCACCGCGATTGTGGCGGTGATCATCTTGCTGTTTCTGGGCTCTGTCCGGTCGGTTCTGATGCCTCTGGTCGCCATCCCGCTATCGTTGGTGGGGGTGTTGTTCATCCTGTTTTTGATGGGCTATTCGATCAATCTGCTGACCTTGCTGGCGATGGTTCTGGCCATTGGTCTGGTGGTGGATGACGCGATCATCGTGGTGGAGAATGTGCAGCGCCATATCGATGATGGCGAAAGCCCGATGCAGGCGGCTTTTGCATCGATGCGCGAGTTGAGCACCGCGATTGTCGCCATGATGCTGACGCTGATTGCGGTGTTCTTGCCGCTGCTGTTCACCGGCGGTCTGACCGGCGCGCTGTTTCGTGAATTCGCGGTGACGCTGGCGGGGGCTGTGTTTATCTCGGGCATCGTGGCCTTGACCATTTCGCCGATGATGGCGGCACGCCTGCTGAAAAAGGGTGGCGAGAACCGCTTCCAGAAGCGTCTGAACAGCGGCTTTGCGCGGTTTGAGGGCTGGTATGAGCGGCGGCTGTCCTCATCGCTGGATTTCCTGCCGGTGACGGTGATGGTCGTGGTCGTGCTGATGGGGGTGACGGGGTATCTGTTCATGAAAACATCGTCCGAACTGGCGCCCGAGGAAGATTCCGGCGCGCTGTTTTCCTTCGTGAACGCGCCCAGCTATGCCACCTCTGACTATACGCAACGCTATGTCGACCAGATGCGCGATCTGACGCAGGATTTGCCGGAACTGTCGGCCAATTTTTCGATCACCGGATTTGGCGGGCAGACCAATACCGCGATCATGCTGTGGGCCTTTGATGATTGGGCGGATCGGGACCGGTCGCAGGCCCAGATACAGGCTGATTTGCAGGCGCGGCTGGCCCCTGTTGCGGGCGTGCAGGCCTTTGTTTTTGCGCCACCATCGCTGCCGGGGGCCGGGGGCGGGTTACCGATTTCCTTTGTGCTGCAATCCACGGGTGATCCATCGCAGGTCTATGAGGTGGCCGAGCAGATCAGGCAGGAGGCGCAGGCCTCTGGCCGGTTCATCGTGGTGCAGAATTCGCTGAGTTTTGACACAACGCAACTGGTGGTCAGGATTGATCGTGACCGCGCGGCAGCATTGAACCTGCCAGCCAGCCAGATCGGCGCGACGCTGGGCCTGTTGGTGGGGGAAGGGGCGATTTCGCAGTTCGACCGTGATAGCAACAGCTATGACGTGATCCTGCAGGTGCCGCAGGAATACCGCGACAATCCCGAACGGCTGGGAGAGCTGTTCGTACGCGCCACCACGGGCGATATGGTGCCGCTTTCGGCTGTGATGACGGTTGATACGCGCGCGGCCCCGGCCACGATCGAGCAGTTCAACCAGCTCAATTCTGCGACCATCACGGCGCTGCCCATTCCGGGTGTATCCACAGGCGATGGTCTGGCGGTGATCGAGCAGATCGCGGCACCGCTGTTGCCGCAAGGGTTTTTCGTGGACTATTCCGGCCAGTCGCGGCTGGAAAAGTCCGAGGGCAATACGATTGTGATCGCCTTTGGCTTGGCGATCGTGGTGATCTATCTGGTGCTGGCGGCGCAGTTTGAAAGCTTCCGTGATCCGCTGATCATCCTGATGTCGGTGCCCTTGTCGATTTTCGGGGTGATCGTACCGCTGAACCTTGGGCTGGGGACGCTGAATATCTATACGCAGGTGGGGCTGATCACGCTGATCGGTCTGATCACCAAACATGGTATCTTGCTGGTCGAGTTCGCCAACCAGCTGCGCCGCGAAAAGGGGCTGGGCCGTGCGGCGGGTATGATTGCATCGGCCAAGCAGCGTTTGCGCCCGATCCTGATGACCACGGCGGCCACCGCGCTGGGCGTGGTGCCGTTGATGACGGCGGATGGCGCAGGGGCCGCGGCGCGCTTTGCGATGGGGTTGGTGATCTTTGCGGGCATCACGGTGGGCACGTTGTTCACGCTGTTCGTAGTGCCAGCGTTTTACGTCATGATCTCGCGCAGGGAGATGGCGCCCGACCCCGAAGAGCCGGTGATTGTGGCAAGCCGCGCCTGAGTATTTGGGGAACAATGAAGGCAAAGGCCCGCGCTGATACTGGCGCGGGTCTTTTGGTGCGGGGGCTACAGCCAGTCGGCGCGGCCCGTGCCCACGGCATCGGCCACAGTGGCGAAACCGTCACGCGCCAGCAGATCATCCAGCCCGCGCGCGATGTTCGGGACCAGCGACAGGCCGTGATAGACAAGGGCGGTGTAGAGTTGCACAGCCGAGGCGCCGGCGCGGATTTTCTGATAGGCGTCTTCGGCGGTGCTGATGCCGCCCACGCCGATCAGCGGGATAGTGCCTTGGGTCAGATCCGACAGTTGCGCCAGCACGCGGGTGGATTTTTCAAACAGGGGCGCACCGGACAGGCCGCCTTTTTCCTGCGCATGCGGGCTTTGCAACCCGCCCCGGTCGAGTGTGGTGTTGGTGGCGATGATCGCGTCTACACCGGCGCTGCGCGCCACATCTGCGATTTCGGACAATTCGGCCAAGGTCAGATCGGGCGCGATTTTCAGGAATACCGGCAGCGGGCGGGGCAGCCATTGCCGCGCCTCCATCACCCCGGCCAGCAGGGCCGCAAGCGCCGCGGCACCCTGCAGATCGCGCAGCTTTTCGGTATTGGGCGAGGAGACGTTGACGGTGGCGAAATCCAGATGCCGCCCGCAATGGGCCAGCACGCGGGCAAAATCATCGGCCCGGTCTGTGCTGTCTTTGTTAGCACCGAGGTTGAGGCCGATCACGGTGTTGCGCGGGCGGTTTGCAAGGCGCTTTTCCATCGCCTCCATCCCCAGATTGTTGAACCCGAAGCGGTTGATCGCGGCGCGGTCCTGCGTCAGGCGAAACAGACGCGGGCGGGGATTGCCGGGTTGGGCATAGGGCGTGGTGGCCCCCAGTTCGATAAAGCCGAAACCGGCGCGGCTGAGCGGCGCAAGCGCATCGGCGTTTTTGTCAAAGCCAGCCGCAAGGCCCACAGGATTGGGCAGGTCCAGCCCCGCCACGCGGGTGGCCAGCCCAGGCGAGGTAACCGGGCCGGGCAGTGGCACCAGCCCCGCACGCAGCGCGCGGATGGCAAGGCCGTGGCCTGTTTCGGGATCAAGGCGGCGCAGCGCGGCAAGGCCGATTGTTTCCAGCACGCTCATGTCATCCGGTCCGGGAAATGGTGGGTGCCGTTGACCAGCGGCAAGGGGCAATGCCAAGCCACATCTGTCAGGCGCAGCGGGCGGTAGAGATGCGGAAAGCGCGCGCCACCGCGTGACACCTCCCATTTGAGGGCATCGCCCAGTGCTGCGGCATCAACGGCCAGAAGGATCAGCCCATCCTGGGCGGCAAAATGTTTCGCGGCGGTTTCTGGCGCCTGTGCGGCGGTTGAGAAATGCACATAGCCATCGGCGATGTCGATGGGCGCGCCCATCGTTTCGCCCTTTGCCTGCAGATGGGCCCATTCGGGGGCGCGGAAGATTTTATAGATCAGCATATGCTTCACATGCCTTTTGCCCATGCCTTGGTCAAGCACGATCCCGCCAGATGCCATTGTTCCGTTTTGACAAGGCTTGCCGCGCAGGTCACCATCGGCCCCGGTTCTTTTATCATGATATGTTCTAAAGGGGACACGATTGCCCATGATCCACCGTTTTGCGCAGGTTGCGGGGATGCGCTATGTGGTCTGATCCGGCAGCCGCACCCAGGCCGCGTGTGATCCGCGCCGAGGTGGACAGGGCAGGCATCTGGGTGCCGCTGGACCCTGATGAAACCTATGGTATGGTCACCAACAACTATCTGCGCGGTGGCGGTGATGGTTATGACATGTTCGAGGCCGAGGGCATGGATGCCTATGATTTCGGCCCCGGCCTGGCCGAGGTTCTGGCGCAATATATGGCGCGATATGCGCCCTGCCGGCCCTTTACGGATGGCCGTATCACGATGAAGTAAAGGCGCGCCCGAGGTCTGCGTTTTGCGGATGCGCCCCGCGAGGGGCTGTGGCATGAGGGGGGCATGAGTGCTGTTCCCCCCACCGATCTGCTGGCGCATCAGCGCGCCGCCACCGCGCAGCGATTGCTGATTGCAACGTTGTCCGTGTCGAATTTCGTGATCGGCATGGGCGCATTCATGATCATCGGTTTGCTGGAGCCTTTGGCGGCGGATCTGCGCATCTCGCCCGCGCGGGCGGGCAGCGTGCTGACGACCTATGCGGTATGCTATGCGATATTGTCGCCGGTTCTGGTATCCCTGACCGGCGCGATCGGGCGGCGGCGCGTGCTGGCAGCGGGGCTGGCGCTGTTCGGGCTGGGCTGTCTGCTGCCGGTGATCGTGCCAAGCGAGGCGGCATTGCATGCCAGCCGCCTTCTGGCGGCGGCGGGGGCGGGGCTGTTCACGCCGGTGGCGGCTGCGGTGGCAGCGGGGCTGAGCGCGCCCGAACGCCGCGCCAAGGCGCTGGCGGCGGTGTTTTTCGGCATGACGATGAGCCAGATCCTTGGCCTGCCCTTGGGCAGTTTCATCGCCTATACCTATGGCTGGCGGATGGCCTTTGCCGCGGTGTTGGTGGTGCTGGTGCCCTGCCTGTGGCTGGTCTGGACGATTGTGCCGCGCGGTTTGTCCTTCCAGCCGGTGACGCTGCGCGATCTGGGGCGTGTCATGCGCAACGCACGGCTGATGCTGGCGGTGGGGTTCACCACCAGTTTTCTGATGGCGGGTTATGTGGTGAACACCTTTCTGGCACCGCTTTTGTCCCAGAACCTTGGCTGGGGGCGTGACGGGATCACGCTGGCGCTGCTGGTCTGCGGGATCGGGGCGGTATTGGGCAATATCATGGGCGGCGCATTAAGCGACAGGATCGGCCCGGCGCGGACGCTGACATTGCTGTGTCTGGCGCAACTGGTCGTGCTGCCGGGTTTTTCCGCGCTGCCATGGGCGGGGGGGCAGGCGGCGCTGTTCAGTGCGGTGTTCGCGATGGTTTTGCTGGGGCTTTGGTCGGTGTTCGGCTGGTCCTTCATGGCGGCGCAGCAGGCGCGGCTGATCACGCTGGCCCCGCAGGCGGCCCCGGTGATGTTGGCGCTGAATGCGGCGGGGGTCTATGTGGGGGCCGCGATCGGATCGGGGTTTGGCGGGGTGGTGCTCGCCTCTGTTGGCCTTGGCGCGCTGGGTCTGGTGGCGGGTGGGCTGATGCTGGTGGCGCTGGTGCATTTGCGCCTGTCTGTGCGGTTGGACGGTTAGGGGCGGTTGGAGGCGTGGCGCGTGGACCCCGCCGTCAATTTCAACCGCGCCGAGGGCGCGGCGCGGTCTATGCCCGAAGGATTGGTCATGATGCGTTGATCCACTGATACAGCCAGTTCTCTGTTAACTTGGACCCATAACCCGCCAGATGCGCGGATAGTTCCACAATCGCATCGCTGTCAGCGCGCACATCAAGAAACAGCCGCCACGCCCCATTTTGTGCCACATATTGCAAAACGGTGCTGACCACCTGTGCGTCTGTGGCGGTGACGATGGGGGTGATGTCTGCCTCGGGGCCAAGCCGATCCAGAAAACCGCCCCGGAAATCCACGACGAATTTGCGCAACCCCGCCTGCGCATCAACGCCGGCAACACCACCATGTCCGGCGCGTGTCACCGCGACATGCGCGATACGCGCCTGCAAATCTATCGGCAGATCGCCCCAATGCATCCGGTAGGCAAATTCGCGCATATCGCCTGCCGCTGCGGGGGATTCTGGCACCCAATAGGCGACGATGTTGTCATGGGCCTCCAGATCTGACGGGATCTCGACCAGCCGCACATGCCCGCGCCCCCAATCGCCCAGCGGTTCAATATCCAGTGACGGGCGACGATCATAATTCGCCTCTGTGTCCTGAAACGCCTCAAAGCGGCGTTCGCGTTGGTGCAGGCCAAAGCGGCGGGGCGCGGTTTCGGCAAAATAGCTGCCTGTCAGCCGGGGCGGATTGTTCAGCGGCCTCCAGATCACCTCGCCATCGGCGCGCATGATGCGCAAGCCATCGCTGTCATGGACCTTGGGGCGGAAATCATCGAATTGCGTGTGGTTCTTTTCCGAATAGAGATACATCGAAGTCAGCGGCGCCACGCCCAGTTCCTCCACATCCTCGCGGAAATAGAGGCGGGCTGTCACATCTATCTGGGTGGTCGCACCGGGAAAGAACACAAAGCGATAGGCCCCGGTCACACTGGGGCTTTGCAGGGCGGCATAGACGGTGATGGCACCGGGGCTGGCATCACGCTCCATATAAAAGCGCGAAAAGCGGGGGAATTCCTCGGGCGTGCCACGGGCGGTATTCAAGGCCAGCCCGCGTGCGGACAGCCCGTAGGCCGAGCCGCGCCCCAAAGCGCGGAAATAGCTGGCCCCCAGAAAGGCCACCAATTCATCCATCACATCGGGGCGGTTGAGCGGATGATGCAGCCGAAAGCCCGCCACGCCGGGCATATCGGTCATCTTCGGAATGCGGTCGCCCAGATCATTGAGGTATTCAAAATCATCGGTGGTAAAGCGCATCTCGGTTGCCACGCCATCCACCACATCAAACAGGATCACCGGTTCTTGGAACAGCCATCCCATGGGAAAGGCCGCAAGGGTCAGTCGGCTGTCAGGATCAGACCAGCGCCTGCGGTCGGGTCTGAAGCGTACAAGGCGGTAATCATCGTAATCCAGATCGGCCAGAACCCCATCCACCGGCTGCGGTGCCTGATAGGGCATGCTGGCCAAGGTGCGCATCTCATCGCTGAGGATATCGAAAGAGAACGCGCGCGCGGTCTGGTCCTGCGCGGGGATGCTGTCTTGTGCGGACAGGCGCAGCGGCAGGGTGGACGCAAAGGCCATGGAGGCTACGATGAAGCGGCGGCGAGAGAGCGGCAGGCGCGGGGCAGGTGCGGCAGACATTTCGCTGTGAACCTCCGGGTTTGCGCGGTGCCGGATGTCGGCAGCGCCAAAGTTCCATATATGGTCCCGTGGCCGGATAGCGGCAAGGTTGCGCGCCTTGAATGGGCGCGATGCGCAAGAATGAGCCAATGATTTGCCGATGATTCCCCTGTGATCTGCCGATGTACCGATACCCCGATAGGGTGCCGCCCATAGATTGAGCATCTGGTGTGATCAGACAGTGGAACGCGCGCTGCTGTGGGAATCACGGCGTGACGGGAATCGGTCAAAGCGGGGGGAATCGGTCACTCTGGCGGGAATCAGTATCAAAAAGACCTCTGCATGACACCGTTCCGGGTCCAGGATGAGGGCAGCGCCTGCCTGGGCTGGCGCTCTGGCGGGCCGGGGCCGAAT
>JBLRWJ010000040.1:0-9559 GCA_047921315.1 Rhodobacterales bacterium
TTAGAGAACAATGAAGCCGCACAAACCTATCCTTTCATTGTTCTTCAAATACTCTCGCCGAAGGCGGAACCACAGGCGCGAAAACGGCAAAGACCCCTTGCCATCCCCGACAGGATCGGCAGGGATTGCGCATGCGCCTGATGATTTCCTTTGCGGCCCTGTTTTTGTCGGTCATTCTGCTGCAACTCTCGACCGGGGGTGTGGGGCCGCTGGATGCGCTTTCCGGGCTGGTGCTGGACTTTACCAATGCCCAGATCGGTTTGCTTGGTTCGGCGCATTTTTTCGGCTTTTTCATCGGCTGCTGGTGGGCGCCGCGCCTGATGGGCACCATCGGCCATTCGCGCGCCTTTGCGGCGTTCACGGCAGCGGGCGCAATCGGGTTGCTGGCCCATATGCTGGTGATCGACGCCTATGCCTGGGCGCTGATGCGCGTGGCCTCGGGGCTGTGTGTCGCCGGGTGTTACACGGTGATCGAGGCATGGTTGCAGGCCAAGCTGACGAACGAGACGCGGGGCCGCGCCATGGGCAGCTACCGTGTGGTTGATATGGGCGCGTCATTGGTGGCGCAGATGCTGATCTCGGTGTTGGAGCCTGCGTCTTATGTGTCCTACAACCTGCTGGCGCTGCTGTGTTGCGCAGCACTGCTGCCGATCACCCTGACGCGCACAGCCGAGCCGGACACCCCCGGCGCGCTGCGCCTGCGCCCGATGCTGGCGGTCACGCGGTCGCCGCTGGCGGCGGCGGGCGTGGTGGTGGCGGCGCTGTCCAGCGCCTCGTTCCGCATGGTGGGGCCGGTTTACGGCCAAGAGGTGGGTCTGGCGGTGGAGCAGATCGCCTATTTCCTCGCGGCCTTTGTGGCCGGCGGCGCGATTGCGCAATATCCTGTCGGCTGGCTGGCCGATAAATATGATCGCCGCTGGGTGCTGATCTGGCTTTCTATCGCCTCGATCGCAAGCTCTGCCCTGACCGCGCTGACGGGGGATCTGGGCACGGCCGGCGTGCTGCTGACGGCCACGCTTTTTGGGGCAACCACCTTTCCGATTTATTCTGTCGCCGCCGCCCATGCCCATGATTATGCGGATAGTTCCGAGCGGGTAGAGCTGTCGGCGGCGCTGATGTTCTTCTTTGCATTGGGTGCGATTGCCGCCCCCCTCATGGCCTCGACCCTGATCGAGCTTTACGGCCCTTCGGCCATGTTCGTGATGATCGGCACAGGCCACGGCGCGCTGGTGGTTTTCGGCCTGATCCGGATGCGGATGCGGCCACGCGCCCTGCGCCGCACCCGCTATGTCTGGGCGCCGCGCACCTCTTTCCTGATCGGTCGGCTGACCGGGCGCACAAGGGATGAGGATTGACACCAAAGCCGCCGCTGGAACCCCGCCGCGCCTTGCGCTAAGGAAGGGCCAAACCGCAGACACGCTTGGAAATACAGGGGCGCAACGACATGGCAAGGCATCTGATCACCTCGGCGATCCCCTATATCAACGGGATCAAACATTTGGGCAACCTTGTCGGCAGCCAGTTGCCCGCCGATCTTTACGCCCGCTACCAGCGCGGGCGCGGCCACGAGGTGCTGTTTCTCTGCGCCACTGATGAGCATGGCACACCCGCCGAACTGGCCGCCGCCAAGGCCGGCAAACCCGTGGCCGACTATTGCGCCCAGATGCACGGCGTGCAGGCTGAAATCGCGCGCGGCTTCCGCCTCAGCTTTGATCATTTCGGCCGCTCCTCCAGCCCGCAGAACCACCGCCTGACCCAGCATTTCGCGGAGCGTCTGGCCGATGCCGGGCTGATCCGCGAAGTCTCTGAAACGCAGGTCTATTCCCCGACAGATGGCCGCTTTCTGCCGGATCGCTATATCGAGGGCACCTGCCCCAATTGCGGTTTCGAGTCAGCGCGCGGCGATCAATGCGACAATTGCACCAAGCAGCTTGATCCGGTCGATCTGATCAACCCGCGCTCTACCGTTTCGGGCGCCACCGATCTGGAACAGCGAGAGACCAAGCACCTTTACCTCTGCCAAAGCCAGATGCGCCAGCAATTGCAGGGCTGGATCGACAGCAAGGCCGACTGGCCGATCCTGACCACCTCCATCGCCAAGAAATGGCTCAATGACGGGGATGGCCTGCAAGATCGCGGCATCACGCGGGATCTGGACTGGGGCATTCCGGTCAAAAAGGGCGATCAGGACTGGCCGGGGATGGAGGGCAAGGTCTTCTATGTCTGGTTCGATGCGCCCATCGAATATATCGCCTGCGGTGCCGAATGGGCCGAGGCGCAGGGCCTGCAGGCCGCTGCATGGGAACGCTGGTGGCGCACCGACAAGGGCGCGGAGGATGTGACCTACACCCAGTTCATGGGCAAGGATAACGTGCCGTTCCACACGCTCAGCTTTCCGGCCACGATCCTTGGCTCGGGCGAGCCGTGGAAGCTGGTGGATTACATCAAATCCTTCAATTACCTCAATTATGACGGCGGCCAGTTCAGCACCTCGCGCGGGCGCGGCGTGTTCATGGATCAGGCGTTGGAGATCCTGCCCGCCGATTACTGGCGCTGGTGGTTGTTGTCGCATGCGCCGGAATCCTCGGATGCCGAGTTCACATGGGAGAATTTCCAGACCTCCGTGAACAAGGATCTGGCCGATGTGCTGGGCAATTTCGTCAGCCGTATCACCAAATTCTGCCGCTCGAAATTCGGCGAGGCGGTGCCGGAAGGCGGCGCATGGGGCGAACAGGAGGCCGCGCTGATCGAGACGCTGACCACGCGGCTGCGCGCCTATCAGACCTTCATGGACGAGATGGAGGTCCGCAAATCGGCGCAGGAGTTGCGCGCGATCTGGGTGCTGGGCAACGAATATCTGCAATCCGCCGCCCCTTGGGTGACCTTCAAACAAGACCCCGATCTTGCCGCCATGCAAACGCGTCTGGGCCTCAACCTGATCCGGCTTTATGCCGTTCTGTCCGCCCCCTTCATCCCCGATGCCAGCGCCGCGATGCTGGCCGCGCTGCAAACGGATGATGCGGACTGGCCCGATGGCGATCTGGCCGCATGGCTGACCGCTCTGCCCGCAGGCCATGCCTTCACCGTGCCGGAAGTGCTGTTTACCAAGATCACCGACGAGCAGCGCGAAGACTGGCAGACCCGTTTTGCGGGCATCCGCACCTGAGCCTTCTTCTTGCCTGAAATATCCGCAGGGGTCCGGGGGGCGCGCCCCCCGGCCTGTCTTTACGTCTTGAACACGCGGTAAATGGCCGGGATCACCAGCACGGTCAGCAGGGTCGAGGTCAGCAGACCGAAAAGCAGCGACAAAGCCAGCCCCTGAAAGATCGGATCGGCCAGAATCACCGTGGCCCCGAACATCGCCGCCAGCGCCGTCAGCAGGATCGGCTTGAACCGGATCGCGCCAGCCTCCAGCAAAATCTCCACCGGATCTTTGCCCACAGGATCAGTATGGCGGATAAAATCCACCAGCAGGATCGAGTTGCGCACGATGATCCCTGCCAGCGCGATAAACCCGATCATCGAGGTGGCCGAGAATGGCGCCCCCCACAGCCAGTGGCCGAACATGATCCCCAGAAAGGTCAGCGGCACCGGCGTCAGCACCACCAGCGGCACCCGGAAAGATCCGAACTGCGCCACCACCAGCACGTAAATCCCCAGCAGCGCCACGCCAAAGGCCGCGCCCATGTCGCGGAAGGTCACCCATGTCACCTCCCATTCGCCATCCCACAGGATGGTGGGGCGGCTGTCATCTATCGGTTGACCGTTCAGCAGGATCAGGGGTTTTTCGCCCTCGGCCCAGTCCATCGCATCCAGCGCTTTGCCCACTTCGACGATCCCGTACAAAGGCGCCTCGAACCGGCCGGCCAGTTCGGCCATCACCATTTCGGCAGGGCGTCCGTTACGGCGGAACACCGGATAGGACATCACCTCTTCCTCGATCCGCACCACATCGCCCAACTCGACCACGCCGCGCGCGCCGGGCAGGACATTGGCGGGGATCGGCGTGGAGAGGAACCGCTCGTCCATCACCCGGTCAGGCAGCGCACGCGCCACGGTGATCGGGATCGGGCGGCGGCCATCCTCGCGGTGGGAATAACCCACCACGGTTTCGCCGTTCAGAATGCCGATCGTGTCAAACACATCGCTTTCCTGCACCGAGAAGAACTCCAGATCATCGGGCGAGATCAGCGCCCGCAGGCGGCGCGGCGGGTTGCCGAAACTGTCATCGACATCGACAATGAAATCAACGCTCTCAAAGGCTTGCCGCAGCTTGCGCGCCGTGGCACGGCGGGCCTCTGGCGTGGGGCCATAGACCTCGGCCAGCAGGGTCGCCATCACGGGGGGGCCGGGGGGCGGCTCAACCGTTTTCAGGCTGGCCCCTTCCGGCAGGTCCAGCGCCTGCAAACGCGCGCGCAGGTCCAGCGCGATGTCATGGCTGGCGCGATCCGCGTCTTTCGACAGGTTGATCTGCACATCGCCCATATACGGATCAGCACGCAGGAAATAATGCCGCACCAGCCCGTTGAAGTTGAAGGGGGCCGCCGTGCCCGCATAGGTTTGCACGCTCAGCACCTCGGGCAGGCCCATCGCCACCCGCGCCACCGATTGCGCCACACCATCCGTCACCTCGACCGCCGTGCCCTCTGGCATGTCGATCACCACGGCCAGTTCCTGTTTATTGTCGAAAGGCAGCAGTTTGACCGTCACATGCTGCGTATAGAGCAGCCCGAGCGAGCCAAAGGACAGCACCGCCGTCACCAGCAGAAAGGTCAGGCTGCGCGCCTTGGTGGCCAGAACGGGCCGCGCCACGCGGGTGAATGTACGGCCCAGAAAGCCACCATCGCCCGCATCATGGCCATGCATCGGCGCATTGCCCGCGATCTTGACCATCAGCCAAGGCGTGACCATCACCGCGATGAAGAACGAGATGATCATCGCCGCCGAGGCCACCGCCGGGATCGGGCTCATATATGGCCCCATCAGGCCGGAGACGAACAGCATCGGCAAAAGTGCGGCCACCACCGTCAGCGTGGCCACGATGGTGGGGTTGCCCACCTCGGCTACCGCATCGATGGCGCGGGTCACGCGGTCGCGCCCGTCTTTCATGCCCCAGTGGCGGGCGATATTCTCGATCACCACAATGGCGTCATCGACCAGAATACCGATGGAAAAGATCAGCGCGAACAGCGACACGCGATTGAGCGTATAGCCCATGATCCATGCACCAAACAGCGTCAGCAGGATCGTCACCGGAATGACCACGGCCACCACGATGCTTTCGCGCCAACCAATCGCCAGCAGCGTCAGCAGAATGATCGACAGCGTGGCCAGAAACAGTTTGACCAGCAGCGTATCGGCCTTTTTCTGGGCCGTTTCGCCATAGTTGCGCGTAATTTCGACCGCGACCGCATCGGGGATCAGCGTCTGTTGCAGCGCCGCGGTGCGGGTCAGGATCTGATCGGCCACCACAACCGCATTCGATCCGGCGCGCTTGGCAAAGGCCAGCGTCACCGCAGGGCTGCGCGTCACCGCGCCAGTCTCGGCGCGGGTCACATGCGCCACGATCCGGTCGGACATATCCGGCACAAATTCTATATCGGCCACATCGCCCACATAGACCGGGCGCCCGTCCCGCGTGGTCAGCAACAGGCCCGCAATCTCGGACGGGGCTGTCAGGCTTTGCCCCGCCACAAGGCCGATCTGCTGGCCACCATCGCGCAGGCTGCCCGCCTTTATCGTGCGGTTGGCCGATTGCACCTTTCCGGCCAGTTGCTGCAGCGTGATCCCGTAAAGCGCCAGCCGCTCCGGGTCAGGCGCGATGCGGATCGCCTCGGATGCCTCACCCACCACATAGCTCAGCCCCACATCATCCACTTTGGACAGATCGGCGCGCAATTCGCGGGCCAGCCGCGTCAGGTCATTGGCGCTGACCTCGGCCCCTTGCGCGGCGGTCAGGGTCAGTGTGACGATGGCCACATCGTCAATCCCGCGCCCGATGATCAGCGGTTCGGGAATGCCCACCGGAATCCGGTCCATATTGGCGCGGATTTTCTCATGCACCCGCAGAATGGCCGCATCCGATGAGGTGCCCACCTTGAACCGCGCGGTGATCATCGCGCCGTCATCCATCGTCTGCGAATAGACATGTTCCACGTCATTGATCGCCTTGACGATGGTTTCCATCGGCTCGGACACAAGGCGCACCGCATCCTCGGCGCGCAGGCCGGGTGCATGCATCAGGATATTGACCATCGGAACCGATATCTGCGGCTCTTCCTCACGTGGGACAACCATCAGCGCGATCAGCCCCATGGCCAGCGCCGCCAGCATGATCAGCGGTGTCAGGGGCGAACGGATGAACCCGCGTGTCAGGTTGCCCGCGATGCCCAAAGATTGGGGTTGATCGCTCATTTCAGCACCACCGTTTCACCATCATTCAGGCCGGACAGCACCTCGCGCAGCACGATGCCGTTTTCATCATGGCGCTGGCCCAGCATCACCGCGCGTTCACCCTGATGCGGGCCTTGGACGGTCACGAAATCAAGCCCTGCGCGGGTGATGATGGCGCTTTCGGGCACCAGCAGCACATCGCGGCTGCCCAGCGCCAGACGCACCAGCAGGCGGGCATCCACAAAGGCCTCATCCAGCCCGTCCACAGCGACATCCGCGATCACGCGGCCATTCTCGATCTGCGGATAGACGCGCGCAATACGGCCAACCGCCCCTTCGGAGGCACCGTCAATCCTGATCTCGTCGCCCTCAGCCAGCGCGCGGGCGTGGCGTTCGGGGATGGCAAGGCGCAGGAAAAACCCGCCGCCGCCCAGCGTGGCCACCGCCTCACCGGGCATGACAACGGCACCTGCGGCCACAGGCACCGTCAGCACCAGACCGGCAATGGGGGCCAGCACATCACCTTCGCTGGCCTGTTGTTCAACAACCGAGCGTTCGGCGCGGTTGGCCGCGATCTGTCCGGTCAGCACATCGACCTGCGTGCGCAGCGCATCCAGCCGCTGCACCGTGGTCACGCCGCGTTGCAACAACGCCTCGCCGCGCTCCAGCTCGGCCTGCGCATTGCTCAGTTGCGATTGCAGCGATTGCAGTTGCGCATCAACCGAGCGCAGGCGCAGATCCAGCTTTTCATCCACGATGCGGGCCAGAACCTGCCCCGCCTCGACACGGTCGCCCTCCACCACCTCAAGCGAGACCAATGTCCCGCCCAGACGCGCCCGTGCGGGCAGGCGGGTCTGCGCCTCGATCTGGCCATAGACCGCTTTCCAATCAGTCACCTGTTGCGGTGTCACGGTCAGGGATTCGGCAAAAACTGCGGGCGTAAAGGCCAAAAGACCAATCAGAGCAACAACTTGCGCTTTCATTTGCGCCTCCATCAAGTCTATACGACCCGGGCGCGGGTCGATTTCATATTCCATATAGTGAATATTAGAATCAGGCACAATGGCCGAGCGGCTGGAAATTCCGATCAGTCATCCTGCGGGCCAGATCCCATGTATTTGCCACACAGTCTAGGCAAGGCCGGGCTGACACGCCCTGACCCAGATCAAACGGCCCCTTCATATCCCGCACCCTGCCCCCATCGCGCAAAGCCGGTCCTGATCCTGCAACCCCGCAAGCCCGCAAGCGTCATACTGTTTGTGTCGCGCGCGACAGGATCGCCCGCAAGACCCCTTCCAGATCCTCGCGGCGGATCGGTTTTGGCAGATGGGCGTCAAAGCCCGCCGCAAGATAGGCATTCACATCTTCTGTCATCACATTGGCGGTGGCCGCGATAGCCATCGGCGCGCCATAGCCTTTGCGGCGGTCCCCCTCACGCAGGGTGGCAAGGGTTTCGACACCATCCATACCCGGCATCGAAATATCAATCACATAGGCATCAAACGGTCGCTTGGCCGCCAGCTGCACCGCCTCATGCCCATCCTGCGCCATCACCGGGCGCACACCGTAGCTTTCCAGCAAGGCCTGCAGCACCAACCGGTTGATGGGGTCATCATCCGCGCACAGGATCGCAAGCGCGCAACAGGGTTCACGCCAGTCCGCCTGCGGACCATGTCCTTGCCTTTCAGGATCAGGGCCGGACAAATCGGCCACCGGCAAAGGCAAAGTGACGGTAATCTTGGTCCCGCGCCCCGCTTCGCTTTCCGCATGGATCTGGCCTTGCATCGCATGGACCAGCATCTGCACAATGCTCATGCCCAGACCCGTGCCGCCAAACCGCCGTGTTGTATCGGCCGAGGCCTGCTGAAACGGGACAAAGAGAACATCAAGCTGTTCCTTGGTCATCCCGATCCCGGTATCTTGCACAATCACAGTAACCAGATCATCGCTGCCGCGCGTCACCGTCACGGTGATCTGGCCTGCGCGTGTGAATTTCAGGGCATTGCTGAACAGGTTCTGAAAGATCTGGTTGATCCGCGTCGGATCCCCCAGAACAGGGGGCATATCGGGCGGATGCACATGCAGGTCAAGCTGGACAGATTTGCTGGCAGCCAGCCTGCGATACTGCAGCGCGGCATTCTCCAGCACCTCTTCCAGATCCATGGGCAGCTTTTCAAGCTGGACCTGTCCTGCCTCGGCCTTGGAGAAATCCAGCACCTCGTTCACGATGGACAACAACAATTCACCCGAGCGATGCAATTCCTGCAGCAATGTCGCCCCCTCGCCCTGTTGAAGATGCGGCCTGAGCAATTCCGCAAGCCCCAGAACACCATTCAAAGGCGTGCGCAATTCATGGTTCATCTGCGCAAAAAAACGGGCCTGCTGCCGGGACATCTTTTCGGCCTGTTCGCGCGCATCTTTCAGTTCGAGGTTCAGCTCTGCCGCGCGTTGAATGATCAGCGCAAATCCCCAATACATCGAGGCCACCCCCAGAACAAACGCGATGGAGGCTGTGCTCAGGATCACCAGTGCGGCATCCTGCGGGGTGAACAGGAACGCCAGCCGCGCCAGATAGGCCAGCGCGATCATCAAAAAAGGCAGCCCCAGCAAAAACGCATAAGCACGCCTTTGCGCGCGGAACCGCCACATCAGATCCATCCCGGCCAGCAAAGCAAAAGGGCCGTTCACCAGCGTTGACGTGACCATCAGCAACCCAACGCTATCACCCCGAAACGCCAGCCCCGCCTGCACCAGACAAGCCAGCGCGGAGAGCGGGACCGCCAATACCAATGCCAGCGGCTTGCCTGCTGTCTGGCGAAACGCCGCATAGGCGAACAGAATGCCGAAATGCGCCCCCCAGATGATCATGATGGCCGTGACAGTGTAAGGTGCCACTTGCGTGATCAGAACCCCCGCAACGGCCACCACCAGACACAGCGTGCTGGCCGCATACCAATAGGTCGCCTTGCGAAACTGCTCGCTTGTGCTGCGCAACAGATACAGCACCAGCATCAGCGCAATCAGCGTCAGGATAGCGGCCATGCTGACCAACAGGCTGATATCGACATCTGTGCGCATCACTGTCCCAATCGGCTGCGGCCCGCCCCGCCGGATCATCATCCGCTTGGGGTGTTATGTCATTTAAGTGTTAAAACGATCATACCGG
>JBLRWJ010000040.1:9659-21669 GCA_047921315.1 Rhodobacterales bacterium
TAAGTGTTAAAACGATCATACCGGGCGCGAATTTTAACTACCGGCAACTTAAAGGAAGAATGCAACACCGCGCAAGACAACCCGCGGACCGGCTGCATCACCGGCCTTGGCGGCGGCTGTCGCGGTCAGGGTGCGGGCTGCGGTGCTGTGGATGCGCAATCGGCCACCCATGACAGGAAAGCGGCCAAAGCGGCACTGACCGGGGTCTGTTTCGGCCAGACCAGATAATAGGTGCCGTCAACATCAACATAGCCTGCGCTGGCCGGAACCAGCCGCCCGCGCTGGAATTCCCGCCGCGCCAGAAACTCGGGCAGCAGCGCCACCCCTGTTCCGACAGCCGCCGCCTCGGCCATATTGGTGAACTGGTCAAACAACATCCCGCGCAGGCGGTCAGCGGCCAGCCCATGTGCGCGAAACCACTCTTCCCAAGCGCCGGGGCGGCTTTCCAGATGCAAAAGCGGTTGCCCCAACAACCGCTCTGGCGGCAGCGGCACAGCACCCACAAAATCAGGCGCGCAAACCGCGATCACGCGTTCCTTGAGCAAGGGCAGGTAGTTTACGCCGCGCCAATCCTCGGTGCCGAAATGAATGGCCGCGTCAAAATCCTCATGCTCGAAATCAAAGGGTTTGATGCGGGTGCTCTGGTTGACCAGAATATCGGGGTGATCGTGCAAAAACCCCTGCAATCGCGGGCTGAGCCAATACATCGCAAAGGATGGCAGCACCGCAAGGTTCAGGCTTTGCCGCGCGCCGCTGGCTTTCACCTTGAGGCTGGCGCGCGCCAGATCGTTCAGGCAGTCGCGCACCGATCTGGCATAAGCCGTGCCAGCCGCAGACAGGCGCAGGCCCTTGCCCTCGCGGATGAACAGCGACACGCCGATCTGATCCTCCAGCACCTTCAACTGACGGCTGACCGCCGAATGCGTCAACGCCAGTTCCGCCGCCGCCGCCGTGGCGGTGCCAAGCCGCTCGACCGCCTCCAGCGCCAAAAGCGAGGTGATCGAGGGCAGAAAACGGCGCGGCGCAATCATGTGAGGTTTCCTCCAACATATGTGCGTTAATATCAATTTTTTTTACCGGTTTGGAAGCATAGACTGTCACTGAACGCAAAGGAACCATGTGGCGCAATGACCCTTCGACCAGATTTCAGGCGCGCGCCCCGCATCACCACGCGCGACATATCCGAGATTGTCCAGCTGAGCGAAAGGCCCGCGCCATCCATGACCCCAGAAAAAGGACCATCCCACCATGTCGCATACCGATATTCTGACCGCCGCAGGCCTGAACTTGGCCGATATCTCTGGCGGCACGATGCCCGTTTACACCCCCGTTGACGGCAGCCAGATCGCCAGCCTGACACCGCATAGCAAGGCGCAGGCCGATGCGATGATCGACACCGCGCATGCGGCCTTTCTGGCGTGGCGCAAGGTGCCTGCCCCGCGGCGCGGCGAATTTGTCCGCCTGCTGGGCGAGGAATTGCGCCGTCAGAAACAGACGCTGGGCGCGCTGGTCACGCTGGAATGCGGCAAGATCCTGCAAGAGGGTCTGGGCGAGGTGCAGGAGATGATCGACATTTGCGATTTCGCCGTGGGCCTGTCGCGCCAGCTTTACGGGCTGACCATCGCCTCGGAGCGGCCCGGCCATGCGATGCGCGAAACATGGCACCCGATGGGGGTGTGCGGCGTCATCACCGCCTTCAACTTCCCCGTCGCCCCATGGTGCTGGAACGCCGCGCTGGCGCTGGTCTGCGGCGATCCGGTGATCTGGAAACCCTCCGAGAAAACACCGCTGACAGCTTTGGCCGTGCAGAACATCTGCGACAAGGTGCGCGCCCAATTCGGTGATGACGCCCCCGAAGGGCTGACACAGGTGCTGGTGGGTGGGCGCGAGTTGGGCGAGGCGCTGACCGCCAATCCCAAGGTGGCCATCATCTCGGCCACCGGATCGGTGCCGATGGGCCGCGCCGTGGCGGGCGATATGGCGCAGCGGCTGGGCCGCAGCATTCTGGAACTGGGCGGCAATAACGCGATGATCGTGACACCTTCGGCTGATCTGGAAATGGCCCTGCGCGCCATCGTCTTTTCCGCTGTGGGTACCGCCGGGCAACGCTGCACCTCGCTACGCCGCCTGATCGTGCATGAAGATATCCATGATGCTTTGGTGCCGCGTCTGATCAAAGCCTATGAAGGCTTGCAGATCGGTGATCCCTTGGCGGCAGGCACACTTGTCGGCCCGCTGATCGATATGCAGGCGATGGAGGCGATGACCGCAGCGCTGGACAAAGCCCGCGCCGAGGGCGGCACCGTGCATGGTGGCGCGCGCGCCATGGCAGACACGCATGACGGCGCAGCCTATGTGCATCCCGCCATCGTCAAGATGCCATCGCAAAGCGCGATCATGCATCACGAAACCTTTGCGCCCATTCTCTACGTGGTGACATACCGTGATCTGGACGATGCCATCGCCATGCAGAACGCAGTGCCGCAGGGGCTGAGTTCCTGCATCTTCTCCACCGATCTGCGCGAGACAGAATATTTCCTGTCCGCCGCAGGGTCGGATTGCGGCATCGCCAATGTCAATATCGGCCCATCAGGTGCGGAAATCGGTGGCGCGTTTGGCGGCGAAAAGGATACCGGCGGCGGGCGCGAAAGCGGCTCGGACGCGTGGAAGGGCTATATGCGCCGCCAGACCAACACCATCAACTATTCGCGCGAACTGCCACTGGCCCAAGGGATCAAGTTTGATATCTGATCACCCCGACAATCTGTGGCATCACAGCGATGATGCGGATCTGGATCTGCCCCGGCCGGACGGGCAGATCCAGACCGATCTGGTGGTGATCGGCGGCGGCTTTACCGGCTGTTCCGCCGCATTGGCAGCGGCGCAAAGCGGCGCGGATGCGGTGCTGCTGGAGGGGCGAAGCATCGGCCATGGCGGATCAGGGCGCAATGTCGGGCTGGTCAATGCCGGACTGTGGCTGCCACCGGACGAGATCATCGCCAAGCTGGGCGAGGCGGCAGGCACCCGCCTGATCAACGCGCTTTCTGCCGCCCCTGCCCTTGTGTTTGATCTCATCGCCGCGCATGGCATCGCGTGCGAGGCCACGCGCAACGGCACGCTGCACCTTGCCCATGCGCCATCCGGCCTGCGCGATCTGGAAAACCGCTTTCGCCAAGGCAACCGGATCGGCGCGCCGCTGCAATTGCTGGACGCGGCAGAGTCGGCGCGGCGCACCGGATCAGACGCATTTCACGGCGCGCTGTTCGATCCACGGGCAGGCACGATACAGCCCTTGGCCTATTGCCGCGGGCTGGCGCGCGCCGCGATCAAGGCGGGTGCGCGATTGTTTGAACAGGCGGTGGTGACGCAGATCAGGCATGACGGCACGCATTGGCATGTCACGGTCAATGGCCATAGCCTGCGGGCCAAATATCTGTTGCAAGCCACCAATGCCTATGCCGGACCAATCGGGGGTGCCGCGGCCCGCGCCTTTGTGCCGGTGCATTTCAGCCAATTCGCCACCGCGCCGCTAACGCAGACACAGCGCGCCCGCATCCTGCCCGGCGGCGAGGGGTGCTGGGATACCGATCTGGTGATGAGTTCGCTGCGCATGGACCAAGCCGGTCGGCTGGTCATTGGCGGGGTCGGCAATATCAACGGGCCGGGTGGCGCCATCCACCGCGCCTGGGCCGCGCGCAAACTGGCGCAGATTTACCCCGAACTGGCGGGCCAGCCCTTTGAACAAGCGTGGGACGGTGCCATCGCCATGACGGCGGATCACATTCCCAAAGTGGTCAGGATCGGGCCAAACGCCCTGTCTGTGTTCGGCTATTCCGGGCGCGGCATCGGCCCCGGCACCCTGTTTGGCCAAGCTGCGGCGCGCGCATTGCTGCTGGGCGACACCAGCGCGCTGCCGCTGGGCATCACGCCGCATTACCGCGAAGGGCTGCAAGCCGCGCGCACCGCCTATTATGAGATCGGCGCCATCGCGGCCCATGCCCTGCGCCCCTTGCAACTCTGACGCCTGCGGCACGTGAACCGCCCTATCGCAGCGATGCTGCATATTCGGGCAGGCGATCAGGCGGCGCGGCGGGTGTGATCTGGCGTGATCGGAGCCAGCTTGAAACCTTTGAAAATCTGGGGTTAGGTGAGGGTATGGATAGCTTGCGTCTCAAGGCAGCGGTGCACCGGGTGCTGATCCTGGGCAGCATCTGGGTGGTGCTGAGCGGACCCCAGACCACGGCTTTGGTCTTGGGCGCGATTGCCGTGCCGGCCGCTGTCTGGCTCAGCCTATCATTGATCCCTGCGCGCAACCCGCTGCATCTGTGGCGCGTGTTGCGGCATATCCCCGCGTTTATCGCGGGGTCGGTCAGCGGCGGGGTGGATGTGGCCCTGCGCGCCCTGTCGCCGCGCATGCGCCTGCGCCCCGGCTGGATCGCGGTGCCGGTCGCGCTGCGCGATGGCGGGCGCGCGGCACTGGGCAGTGAACTATCGCTGATGCCCGGCACGTTGTCAGCGGGCACAAGCAACGGCAAGCTGCTGGTGCATCTGCTGGATACTCAGGCCGGGTTTGAAAAGGGCATCCCGCGCACCGAAGCGGCGATTGCAGCCATGATCGCTGATCAAACCGCAGCGGAGGATGCGCCGTGACGCTGTGGCTGTCATTCATGGCCTTGGCGGTGCTGGCCTGTCTGGCGGCGGCCCTCTGGCGGGTCTGGCGGGGGCCTGCACGCGCAGACCGGATGATGGCGGCGCAGCTTGTCGGCACGGGCGGGGCTGGCATCCTGATGCTGCTGGCCCCTGTGCATGGCTGGGCGGTGCTGGATGTGGCGCTGACGCTGGCGCTGCTGGCGGCGCTGGCATCGGTCGGGTTTGTGAAAGCGGCCAGCCACGATGGGGCCGGCGATCCCGAGGAAGACGAAAGCGAGGACGGGAACGCGTCTGCCACTGCGCCCCGCCCTTGCGCAAAAGCGGCCAAAGGGGGCGCAGATGGCTGATATCGCCACCTATGTGCTGACCGCGATTGGCCTTGCGTTCCTGTTCGCAGGCACCGTGGGCCTGATCCGGTTTCCCGATACGTTCAGCAGGCTGCACGCGCTGACCAAGGCCGACAACCTTGGCCTTGGCTTTATCGCGGCGGGCATCGCTTTGCAGACCGAAGGATGGCGCGAGGTGGCGCTGTTGCTGCTGATCTGGGCGCTGGCGTTGCTATCGGCGGGCACCGTGGCGCAACTTGTCGCCCGCGCGGCCCTGAACGATACCCCAACAGACGACACCGACCAAAAGCCTGCAGACCTGCATGACACATCCTTGCGCGGGGCCAAGACAGAATGATCCTGTTCGATCTGGTCCTGTGCGCGCTGATCCTGACGGTGGCGCTGGTGACTGTCGCGGGGCGGGGCACCTTCCGCGCCATTGTGTTCTTCATCGTCTACGGGCTGTTTCTTTCCATCGCATGGGTGCGTCTGGGGGCTGTGGATGTGGCACTGGCCGAGGCGGCGATTGGCGCGGGCCTGACGGCGGTGTTGTTTCTGGCCGGGGTCGGACGGTTGCGGCGCGCGGGCGACCAGCCGGAACGCCCTGTTGCGCATCACCCGGTCGCGGCGCTGGCCTGCGGCGGGCTGGCCGCTGTGCTTGGCTGGGCATGGTTTGCCCTGCCCCTGCCAGACCGCCCCGACCCGCAACTGACGCAAGCCTTGCCGCTGTCCGGGGCGCAAAACCCGGTGACAGCGGTGCTGCTGAACTTTCGCGCCTGGGATACACTGCTGGAAAGCGTGGTGCTGTTCGCGGCGCTGATCGGTATCTGGATCCTGACCCGCGATCAAAACTGGTCCGCCCGCATTGGATTACCGCAACATGTGCGACCGGGCGGCGTGTTGTCGGGCTTTGGCCGCGTGCTGCCGCCGGTTGGGCTGCTGGTGGGCATCTATCTGGTCTATGCCGGCACCAGCCGCCCCGGAGGTGCCTTTCAGGGCGGCACGGTCCTGGCCGCAGTCGGGCTGGTTGCGGCCATGGCAGGCGCGATCCAGCCCCCGCGCGTCACCGCGACAGGCTGGCGCATCGCGCTGATCATTGGCCCGCTGGCCTTTTTGATGGCCGGGGTGGCGGGCGCGATACTGGGCGCGGGCTTTCTGGTCTTGCCGCCCGGTATCGCCGGTATCGCCATCCTTGCGATCGAGGTGGTGCTGACCGTATCCATCGCGGTCACGCTGGCCTTTCTGGTGCTTGGCCCCCCCGCGCATGAGGCGCAAGGATGAGCGCGCTGGCAGCCTATACCCTGACAGACAACGCCCTGCCATTCTATGCGCTGACAGGGGCCGCGCTGATCGGGCTGGGCATCTATGGCCTGATCACGATCCGGCACCTTTTGCGGCAGGTCATCGCCTTCAACCTGATGGGATCGGGGCTGTTTTTGTTCTTCGGCGCCACCGCTGCACGCGGCGGCAGCGCTGACCCTGTGCCCCATGCGCTGATCATCACCGGGATCGTTGTCGCACTGTCCGCCAGCGCATTGGCGGTCGGCTTGATCGTGGCGCAGGCCGAAAGCATAGGGCAGGCTGCGCAATCGGATGATGATGACAGTGATGATGAGGGCCGCGCGTGAGCGCGCTGTTGATCCTGCTGGTGCTGCCATTGGCAGGCGCGCTGCTGGTTGTGGCCCTGCCGCAAAAAGCCGCCGTCCCCGCGGCGTTGGCCTGTGTTTTTGGCGCGGCGGCAGGCGCGGGCGTGCTGGCGATACAGGTTGCGACACAGGGCACCATCAGGCTGGAGCTGGGCGGATGGGCACCCCCCTTGGGCATCGCGCTGGCGGTGGATGGGCTGGCGGCAACGCTGCTGGCGATGGCGGCGCTGGTTGTGGCGGGCGTGGCCTTGTCGGCGCGGCACATCATGGCACCGGACATCGCAGGGCCGCGCGCGGCCTTCGGGTTCTGGCCGCTGATGCTGATGCTGTGGGCGGCGCTGAATGTCGTGTTCGTGTCACGCGACCTGTTCAACCTCTATGTCGGGCTGGAACTGCTCAGCCTGTCAGCGGTGGCCCTGGTTGCGATTGGCGGCAAGCCCGAGGCGATTGCCGCCGCGATCCGGTATCTGTTTTTTGCGCTGGCAGGCTCGCTTTTGTTTCTGGCAGGTGTTGTGCTGATCTATGCCGGACATGGCACGCTGGATATCGACCTGATCGCCGGACGTGTCCCCGCCCCGCCCGATGCCCTTGCGCTTGGCCTGATGACCGTGGGGCTGATGATCAAAACGGCGCTGTTCCCGTTTCATGTCTGGCTACCCCCTGCCCATGCCGGGGCACCGGCCCCGGCGTCGGCGCTGCTATCGGCGCTGGTGCCCAAAGCCTCCTTTGTCATCATGCTGCGCCTGTGGTTCGAAGCGATGCCAGACCGCGCCACCGATACGGCCTTGCTGATCATCGCGCTGATGGGCACCGCCGCCGTGATCTGGGGCAGCCTGCGCGCGATGTCGCAAGACCGGCTGAAACTGATCGTGGCCTATTCCACCGTGGCGCAGATCGGCTATCTTTTCGTGGCCTTTCCCTTGGCCAGCGAAGGCACCACCGGCGTGCCATGGTCTGCGGGGGCTTGGAACGGGGCGGTGTTTCTGGCCATCAGTCACGGGCTGGCCAAGGCGGCGATGTTTTTGGCCGTGGGCCAATGGATCGCTGTCACATCCAGCGACCGGCTGGAGGATCTGCGCGGCATGGCGCAGGCCGTCCCGATGACGGTGTTTGCCTTTGCGCTGTCTGCCATCACCTTGACAGGGCTGCCACCATCGGGCGGTTTTACCGGAAAATATCTGGTGATGACGGCCGCCTTTGCATCGGGGCAATGGGTCTGGGCCTTGGTCATGGCGATGGGCGGCTTGCTGGCCGTTGTCTATGTCTATCGCCCGCTGGCGTTGATGTTCACACCCGACCACAGAACCTATGACAACCTGCCACCGCGCAGCAGACAGGCCGTGCCCTTGCTGCTGGCCGGGGCATCGGTTGTGCTGGGTGTCGCCTCGGCCGCGCCTTTCGATCTGTTGGCGGTCGGTCGTCCCGATGTGGCCGAGGGCGGGCTATGACGGCGCTGTTTCCCGTTCTGTTGCTGGTGTCATCGCTGATCCCTGCGGTGATCACCTTTTTTCTGGCACAAGACAGCCACCGGACGCGCAACGCGCTCAGCCTTGGGGGTGCCATTGTCAAAGTGGCGCTGATCGTGGCGATGCTGTTTGCCGTGGCCGATGGCGCCACCTACGAGACCCAGATCACGCTGGCCCCGGAACTGGTGTTGCTGCTGCGCATCGACGCGCTGGCGCTGCTATTCGTGTCGCTTTCCGCGATCCTGTGGCTGCTGACCACGATTTACGCCATTACCTATTTCGGCACCAAACCGAACCTGTCGCGCTTTTTCGGGTTTTTCAGCCTTTGCGTTGCCGCCACAACCGGGTTGGCGCTGTCGGGATCCCTGATCTCGTTTTTCATCTTTTTCGAGTTGCTGACCCTGTCCACATGGCCGCTGGTGGCTCATAAACAAAACGCCGCCTCTCTGGATGCAGCCAAGCGTTATCTACTGTTCGCCCTGCCCAGCAGTGCAGCCCTTTTATGGGCCATCGTCTGGCTGGAAAGCGCGACCGGCCCGGTCCTGTTTACCGAATTCACGGAGATGAGCGCGCTGGACCCGTTCAGCCAAAGGGCAATCTTTGCCCTGTTCATCTTCGGTCTGGGCATGAAGGCTGCCTTGGTGCCGTTGCATGGCTGGCTCCCCGCGGCCATGGCCGCCCCTGCCCCGGTATCGGCGCTGCTGCATGCTGTGGCCGTGGTCAAGGCCGGGGCTTTCGGCGTGATCCGCATTGTCACCGATGTTTTCGGCACCGAACGCGTGGCCGAGCTGGGCGTGGGACCGCCGCTGGCCGCACTTGCCTCGGTGACAATCATCTGGGGCTCGATCCGCGCGTTGCAGCAACAAGAGATCAAAAAGCGGCTGGCTTTCTCAACCGTCAGTCAGGTCAGCTATATTATCCTTGGCATTGCACTGGCCAGCCCCTTGGCCATGATCGGGGGGCTGGCGCATCTGGTCCATCAGGGGTTGATGAAGATCACCCTGTTTTTCTGCGCCGGTATCTATGATGAACGCGCCAATGTGCGCCGGATCGATGGGTTGAACGGGCTTGGACCACGGATGCCATGGACCTCGGTGTGTTTTTCGCTGGGGGCCTTCGGGATGATCGGGCTGCCGCCTTTGGCGGGGTTCATCAGCAAGATCTATCTGGGTCTGGGCGGTCTGGATGCGGGCGCGCCTTGGGTGCTGGCGGTTCTTGCCGCCTCGACCCTGTTGAACGCGGCCTATTTCCTGCCCATGCTTTACCGGCTGTGGTTTCTGCCCCCTGCCGATGATGTGAGGGGCGACGAAAGAGTGGCCGGATTGGTCATTCCTGCGGTGATTGCGGCCCTTGCAGCCCTGGGCGCAGGTGGCCTTGCCGCCTCGGCGGTCAGCCCGTTGGGCTGGGCCACATTGATTGTGATGCGCGAATAATGGCGGGTAATATGCTCTGGACTGGTCCTTTTCTGCCTTTGGCCGCCCTGATCTGGCCGCTGATCGTGGCGGGGCTGATTACCTTGCCCGCCTTGCGCGGCCAAGCTGTCAGGCTGCTGCCGCTTGCACCGCTGCCCGCGCTGGTTGCGGCGCTGTCTGCCACGGATGCGCTCACCACCGCGCCGGACCTGCTGATGGGGGTCACGCTGCAACTGGATGCCAGCGGCAGGCTGTTGCTGGGCCTGACCGCAACGCTGTGGCTGATTGCGGGGCTGGCCGCGCAACCCATGGCTGGCAAACCCGACGAAGCGGTCTTTTCCGGGTTCTGGTGCCTGACGCTGGCGGGGAACATGGCCGTGTTCATGGCCCAGGATATCGTGACCTTCTATGTCGCCTTTGCGGCTGTGTCCTTGGCCGCGTGGTTTCTTGTGGTCCATGACCGCAGCGCCACCGCCCTCCGCGCCGGACAGGTCTATATCGTGATGGCGATCCTGGGCGAGGTCTGCCTGTTGCTGGGCCTGCTCTACGGGGCGGATGCAGCGGGCAGCCTTGAAATCCCGGCCCTGCGGGCGGCACTTGCCGGACCGGATGCGCCTGCCCTTGCCCTGCCGCTGCTGATCATCGGCTTCGGGATCAAGGCGGGGATGGTGCCGCTGCATGTCTGGCTGCCGCTGGCCCATCCGGCGGCCCCTGTTGCCGCATCAGCGGTGCTGTCCGGGGCCATCGTGAAAGCGGGGCTGTTCGGGATGATCCAGTTCATGCCACAAGCGCAGGCCGAGGCACAGGCGCTGGCCATGCCCGGCCTTGTGGCTTTAGGTATGATCGGGGCGTTCGGGGCCGCAATTTGGGGGCTGACACAATCCAACCCGAAAGCGGTGCTGGCCTATTCCACCATCAGCCAGATGGGCCTGATGATCCTGATGGTTGGCACCAACAGCGCCGCGCGTGACACAGTAGCCTATTTTGCGCTGCATCACGGGCTGGCCAAGGGGGCGCTGTTCCTGCTCTGCGGTGTCATGTTGGTGGCCGCGACACGGGCGCAACGGGTGCTGTGCATCGCAGTGGCGTGTTTTGTGGCCGCATCTGTGGCCGGACTGCCGTTGACAGGCGGGGCGTTGGCCAAGTCAGCCGTCAAATCCACCCTGCCAGAGATGCTGAGCCTTGTTCTCAGCCTGTCCTCTATCACCACATCGCTGATCCTGCTGTGGTTCTTGTATCGCCTCTGGGCGGTGCCCCACGCCAAGGCCGCCGCCCCGTTATGGGCCGCACGCCTGTCTCTTCCCGTGCTGGCAGGGGGGCTGGCCATCGCCGCGCCATGGGTGCTGTGGCCCTCCTGGGCGGATACCGGGCGCGGCTATAACCTTGCGGGCCAAACCCTGTTTGACGCGGTATGGCCTGTGCTTGCATGCCTGCCGCTTGCAATATTGCTATGGCGGTGCCCCCTGCCCGAACACCCGCCCGGAGACCTCTTGCAACTGCTCCGGTTTCGGCCCCCCGGCCCGATCCACTTGCCAAAGCTGCCAGACATGAGCCGCAGCCAAAGCACCGCACTGACCATCCTTCTCAACGCTGTCAGAGCGGGTGAGAAACGGCTGACAGAATGGCCCCTGATCAGCACGGCCATGGCACTGCTGGTTCTGGTTTTACTGGCCGCATTGATGAAAGGACCGTCTTGATGCAGGAATGCCGGATAACCATCGCCCACATGGGAGATTGGCCAGCACCATCGCATCGCGCTTGACCATGCTGCCCGATACCACAACGCCGCTGCCCATTTCTCCAGCACACATCGCGCAAAGCGCATGCATCCGCTGAAAAATGCGGCTAAAGGCACCCGAAAGCGCCACCTTTGATCTTGTTCAAACAACGCGGAATCCGGTATCGGGGCTGCAGGTCATGTTGGCTTTTGCAACACTCACAGACGTTCCTGACCTGATTGGAAAGCAGCAAGATACTGCCAAGCCAGACAAGACCACCTCCCACCACGGGTTGTGCGCAAGAGGCAACGCTGCAATGAAGACACATATTTTGAAAATGGAGACGTGTTTTTATGGCTAGCGGTTTAGAGAAAATTTGTTTTCACAAAGACGGACGCCCTCGTAGCTGGCTTCGGGCCGTGCTGATGAAAAAATCCGGTAAGATCCGTCCCGTTTTTCATCGCGTTGTTTTCAAGAAAAACGGAAACCCGCGGCAAAGATATATCTCCCTGTTCCAAAAAAGTTTTCCCATAGCAGGCAGCGATCCGAAAACAAAAAACAACATGCATGTCAATGACTTGCTCAATACGCATTTGTCAGCACTGCGCCCGCTCACCGTTTTTGGTGATCCTTCCGAGCCGCGGCGCATCACGCTTGTGACCGACAGCATTGGCGCATCAAGCCTGTTTGGCGGCGTTGGAACCGCGCTTATCTTTGCGGCACTTTGGGCAAAGCATGCAAATGCACAGCTTCGCATCGTCACGCGCACTGAACGTCCGGTTACCAGTGCTT
>JBLRWJ010000041.1:0-10105 GCA_047921315.1 Rhodobacterales bacterium
CTAGCCCGCCGCCAATTTCAGAAACCTATCGATCTGGTCAGGGCTGATCGACCAGTCACAGACCAGCCGCGCCGCCAAGGGCTCGGACGGGTCATCGCCTTGCAGGGCGCCGGACCAGATGTAATAGACCGCCCCCGCATCATGCAGGCGTTGATGCGTGGCGCGGGGCAGGGTGGTAAAGACCATATTGGCCTGCGGTTCGTGCAGGAACGCGGCATCAGGGATCATCTTCAGCCCTTCGATCAGGCGCGCGGCATTGGCATTGGCACGGCTTGCCGAGCTGAGCCACAGATCATCTGTCAAGAACGCCAGCATCTGCGCAGAAAGGTAGCGGTGTTTGGAAAACAGATGCGCGCCGCGTTTGCGGCGCAGCTCGAATTCCCACGCTTTGGCCGGATCAAAGAAAATCACCGCCTCGACCCCCGGAAGCCCGTTCTTGGTGCCGCCAAAGCTGACCGCGTCAACGCCTGCTTTCCATGTCATGTCCGCAGCTGTGCAGCCAAGGGCGACCAGCGCATTGGCAAAGCGTGCGCCATCCAGATGGACAGGCAGGCCATAGTCCTTTGCGACAGCGGCGAGCGCCGCGATTTCGGCGCAGGTATAGACGCGGCCCCGTTCGGTGACATTGGTGATCGAGACCGGCCCGCGCTGCGGACCATGCACGCCGCGTGTTTCCTCGGCCAGGATCGCGGCGCGCAGCGCGTCCGGCGTGATCTTGTCACTGTCGCCCACCAGCGTCAGTTTCGCGCCGCCGGAATAGAATTCGGGCGCGTTGCATTCATCCTCGTGGATATGCGCGACAGGCGAGCAGAACACGGTCTGCCAAGGCTGGCCAAGCGTGGCGAGCGCCAGCGCATTGGCGGCGGTGCCAGTGGCGACCAGATAGATCGCGGCCTCCGGCGCCTCGAATATATCGCGCAGGCGGGTGCGGACCTGATCCATGATTGGATCGTTGCCATAGGGCATCGCATAGCCCTGATTGGCATCCACCATCGCCTGCATCACCTGTGGATGGGCGGGGCCTGCATTGTCGGAGGCAAAGAACATCAGGTCGGCTCCTCTATGATATAGTCTTCCCAGTCCTCTTCGGGGACGTCGTATTCGGGGATGGTGATGCCCTGCACCGACACGCCCGCATCATGCACCGATTGCGGATCACCCGAGATCAGCGGGTGCCAGTCAAAAAGCGGTTTGCCCTGCCAGAGCAGCTTATAGGCGCAGGTGTCGGGCATCCAATAGGTGTTTTTGTCCATATTGGCGGGCGACAGCACGATACATTCCGGCACGAGTTGGTGGCGGGTCTCGTATTGGCCGCAGCGGCAACTGCTATCATCCAGCAGGCGGCAGGCGATGCGTGTCAGTGCCACCTCGCCTGTTTCTTCGTCCTCCAGCTTGTTCAGGCAGCATTTGCCGCAGCCATCGCATAGCGCCTCCCATTCGGCTTGGCTTAACCGGTTCATGGGGTATTTTTCCCAAAACCGTGGGCGCAGACTGTCGCGGCGGGCCGGACCTGTCATAGTGCGGCCAGAATGGTGCGGGCGCGGGCGCAATCGGCATCCATCTGGGTGATCAGCGCATCCAGACTGTCGAATTTTTCCTCACCGCGCAGAAATTCCACCAGCCCGACGGATAGCGGCACGCCGTACAGATCACCTTTGAAATCGAACAGGAAAGTTTCCAGATTGGGCGTGTTCACGCCGAACATCGGGCGCACCCCCATGGATGCGGCCCCGTGATAGCTGCCTTGATGGGGGCCTTCCAGCACATCCACCAGCACGGCATAGACCCCAAAGCGTGGCGGGTGCAGCCCGTCAATGGACATATTGGCGGTGGGATAGCCCAGTTCGCGCCCGCGCTGATGCCCGGTGATGACCTTGCCCTCAATCCGGTGCCAATGGCCCAGCATGGCGGCCGCATCGCGGGGGCGCCCCTCTGTCAGGGCTTGGCGGATCGCGGTAGAGGACACGGCCACGCCGCCCCCCTCCAGCAGGCGGGCAATGGTCACGCCAAAGCCCATTTCCGCCCCGAAATCAACCAGATGCTGCGCGGTGCCCGCGCGCCCCTGGCCAAAGCAGAAATCCGCCCCGATCACGACATGTTTCAGGCCCAGACCATCCGCGATGACGCGCTGCGCAAAGTCACGCGGGGTCAGGGACGACATGGCGGCGTTGAAATTCAGCTCATAGAGTTTTTCAACGCCCAGCTTCTCCAGCCGATGTGCGCGCGCCTCGCGGCTCATCAAGCGGAAAGGCGGGGCATCGGGGGAAAAATACTGGCGGGGGTGCGGCTCGAACGTCATCACGCCCAAGGGCGCGCCGATCTGTTCAGCCGCTGTCCGGGCAAGATCAATCACCGAGCGGTGGCCCAGATGGACCCCGTCAAAATTGCCGATCGCGGCGGAGGCGCCCCGATCTGCTTGGTCTACATATGTGTAATCCCGGATGATCCGCATGGCGCAGGGTTAGCGCCCGCCAAGGGGCGGTGCAAGCCTGTTTGCCATTGATATTTTCCGACAATGAATGGGTCAGTCGAATTTCCGGCTGGGGGCCAGAACCGTTGCCTCGCCGATCAGGACTTTTTTACCGTTCACCATGCAGCGGCAATCCAGTTGCACGCGGCGCTTGGCGTGATCAATGCCGATCACCTCAACCTCGGCATGGACCATGTCACCGGGGCGCACGGGGCCAAGGAATTTAAGGCTTTGCCCCATATAAACCGTACCATGGCCGGGCAGTTGTTCGCCGATCACGGCAGAGATCAGGCCAGCGGTCAGCATGCCATGCGCGATTCGTCCCTCGAATATGGTGTCGCGGGCGTAGTCATCGTCCAGATGTACCGGGTTACGATCGGTTGAGACCTCGGCGAAAAGTTCGATGTCGCGGTCTGTCACCACTTTGCGCAGATGGCGCGTCATGCCCATTTCGATGTCTTCGATACAGATCGTGCCGCGCGGCATATTGTCCAACATTCGACCCTCCAGACGGTTCGTCAGAATACATCACCAAAGTAATATTCGGACAGCAAAGCGTCCAAAGTTGGAACTTTATTACTTCGCAACCGCAGAAAAGCAAGCATTAAGTATGTCATCGCAGATGACCTATTGTGAAGGTCGGCGCAGCTTTTTCCTTGTTGATATAGGCGGTTAGCGCGTCAGGGTCAGGTTGGCCTTCGGTTTTTGTTTCTGCGTGGGCCAGACCGCCGGAAATGAACAGAGAATCGATATCCTCGCCCATCGCGCCGCGGATATCGGTCTGGATGCCATCGCCAATCGCCAAGATTGACCGGTCAGATATGTCATGGCCCAGCTTGATCAGGCGGCGGCGGGCCAGATCATAGATCGGGGGATGCGGCTTGCCGAAATACAGGCTCTCGCCGCCCATATCGGTATAAAGCTGGGCCACCGCGCCTGCGCACCATTCGCGCCGCTCGCCGCGATCCACCACAATATCGGGATTGGCGCAGAGCAGTTTGAGGCCCATCTGCTTGGCGTAAAGCAGTTGCGGGCGCAGATCGGCGGGGTCTGCGACCGGATCGAAAGGGCCGGTGCAGACGATGCCGGTGGCCTTGTCCAGATCGGTCAGGGTGATGTCGAGCGGATCATCAATCAGGTTGATTGGTTCGAAAAACGGCGAATCGCGGTCTTCGCCGATGAAGAAGACCTTATCTCCGACCACGCCGGAAAACATCGCGGCGCGGGCGGAATCACCGGATGTGGCGATGGTGTCCCATGCGTCTTGCGGCACACCGAACTGTTCAAGCTGCGTCTCCACGCCCTTGCGCGGGCGCGGCGAATTGGTCAGCAAGACAACGACACCGCCGGTTTTGCGATAGGTTTGCAGGGCCGCCACCGCATCGGGCAGGGCGCGCACACCGTCATGCACGCAGCCCCACAGATCGACGAACAGGGCGGTGTAATCCTGCGCGATGTCGGACAATGCGGTGATGATGCGGGTCATGGGCGGCCTTTCGATCAGGATCAGGGGCGTGATGGAAGGGGTCAGGGTGGGGTGGGGGCGCTGCCCCCCGTCCTTGCGGACGCCCCCCGGAGTATTTTTGGAACAATGAAGGGGCGGTTTTGGAAGTGTTGCCGCCCGCACTGTCAGAATGTGAGGACCGGGATGATCTGTTTCTTGCGGCTCATCACGCCGGGCAGCACCACGGTATCGCCGCTGACGGTGACACCGAAGGAGGCTTCGGCCAGCGATTTGACCAGATCATTGGGCACCAGCAGGGTGGCTTCCTCGTTCAGGATATCGACCACGAAGAGCAGTACCTGATCCGCGCCGTCCTCTTGCGCGACATCGTCCATCGCGGCCATCAGGCTGTTTTTGCGATCAAGGATCATTTTGGGCGATGTGGTTTCCAGCACCGAGACGCGCAATTCCTTGCCCGCGACGCTGTATTCCTTGCTGTCCATGCGCAGCAATTCGGCATCCGAGAAGGCCGAGACATCGGATTTCGCGGCGAAGAGTTCCGCGGCGTAGCCGGGGATGTCGATGCCCAGATCCTTGGCCAGATCATAGGCGATGGCCTTGTCTTCCTGCGTGGTCGTGGGGCTGCGGAATTCCAATGTGTCGGACAGGATGCAGGATAGCATCGCGCCCTTGATGGATTTCGGCGCGCGGGCAATGTCTTTGCCGATCATTTTATGCATGATCGTGGCGGTGCAGGCCAAAGGTTCGATCCGGATCTCGATCGGGCCTTTGGTTTCCAGACCGCCGACCAGTTTGTGATGGTCGATGATGCCGACGATATCGGCCTCATTGATGCCTGCGGGCAGTTCGGCGGGGTTGTTGGTATCCACGATCACGACGGGCGCGCCTGCCGCGATATCCGTGATGATCTGCGGCTTTGGCAGATCCCAGCGTTCCAGCATGAAGGCCGCTTCTGTATTCGGCTCTCCCAGTAGTTTGGCCTCGGCGGGGGTGCCTTTGATTTCGGTCAGATACCACGCCCAGATCAGGGGCGATCCGGTTGAGTCTGTGTCGGGGGATTTGTGGCCGAAAACCTGAATGGTCATTGCAATGGTCCTGTTACCTGTGAATTTGCGCGCCTTATAAGCAGGGCGCGCGCGATTGTCACCTGCCTATGCTGCATGGCAGCATTTCCTTGCGCGCAGCGCGGTTGGACATTTGGCGGGGCATTTGGCATCGTCGCGCAGCGGCGTTGCAAGGAAGGGTGGCTGGTGCAGGAGAGCGAGCTTTACGGGCCTATCAAGGCCTATCTGGAAGCACAGGGTTACACCGTCAAGGGCGAGGTTGGCGCTGTTGATGTGCTGGCCTGTCGCGGGCAAGAGCCGCCTTTGGTGGTGGAGTTGAAAACCGGCTTCTCGCTGGCGTTGCTGCATCAGGCCGTGGCGCGGCAGGCGGTGACCGATCTGGTTTATGTCGCTGTGCCGCACCGGACAGGCAAGGTGGCGGCGCGGGCGCTTCGGTCCAATATCGGGCTGTGTCGCAGGCTGGGGCTGGGTGTGCTGAGCGTGCGTGTTGCGGATGGGTTGGTTGTGGCCCATGCCGATCCGGGCAGCTTCACCCCGCGCAAGCAACCCCGGCGCAAGGCGGCGTTGCTGCGGGAATTCCAGCGCTTGCAGGGCGATCCGAATCGGGGCGGTTCGGTCAGGCAGGGGGTGATGACGGGATACCGGCAGGATGCGCTGCGCTGTGCCGAACTGCTGGCCACAGCGGGGCCAAGCCGTGGGCGCGATGTGGCCGCGATTGCGGGCGTCAAGGTGGCCACGCGCATCATGGCGGACAATCATTACGGCTGGTTCATGCGGGTTTCCACAGGTGTCTACACCCTGACCGAGGCAGGCCGCGCCGCGCTGCGCTGAACGGCACCAATTGTTGCAAATTTTTCCGAACTTGGATGTTGACAGGTGGCGGCGGCTTGCCTAGCTATGCGCCGTTAGCACTCGCTTGTGGTGAGTGCTAATACCCCGAACGGGGTTCAAGAGAAACTTTGAGCCAAGGAGCCTCAGAGATGGCATTTACACCGCTTCATGACCGCGTGCTGGTCCGCCGCGTGGAAAGCGACGAAAAGACCAAGGGTGGTCTGATCATCCCCGAAAGCGCAAAAGAAAAGCCAGCGGAAGGCATCATTGTCTCCGTCGGCGCTGGCGCCAAGGACGATGATGGCGCACGCATCGCAATGGATGTCAAAGCAGGCGACAAAGTCCTGTTTGGCAAATGGTCCGGCACCGAAGTCACCCTTGATGGTGAAGAGCTGCTGATCATGAAAGAATCCGACATCATGGGCATTATTGCCTGATCGTCATCCCTGACATTCTGATATCTAGGAGCAAGCATCATGGCTGCTAAAGACGTCAAGTTTTCGACCGATGCCCGCAATCGCATGCTGAGAGGCGTGAACATTCTGGCAGACGCGGTCAAAGTCACGCTCGGCCCCAAAGGCCGCAACGTGGTTCTGGACAAATCCTTCGGCTCGCCGCGCATCACCAAAGACGGTGTGTCGGTTGCCAAGGAAATCGAACTGGAAGACAAGTTCGAGAATATGGGCGCGCAAATGGTGAAGGAAGTCGCTTCCCGCACCAATGATGAGGCCGGCGACGGCACCACCACTGCAACCGTTCTGGCCCAAGCGATCATCAAGGAAGGCCTGAAAGCCGTGGCCGCGGGCATGAACCCGATGGACCTCAAGCGCGGTATCGATCTGGCCACCGCACGCGTTGTCGACGCGATCAAAGCGGCCGCACGTGACGTGAGCGACAGCGCCGAAGTGGCGCAGGTTGGCACGATCTCGGCCAATGGCGAGGCGGAAATCGGCCGTCAGATCGCGGATGCGATGCAGAAGGTCGGCAACGAGGGTGTGATCACCGTCGAAGAGAACAAGGGCCTTGAGACCGAGACAACTGTTGTCGAAGGCATGCAGTTCGACCGTGGCTATCTGAGCCCCTATTTCGTGACCAACCCTGACAAGATGGTCGCCGAGCTGGAGGATTGCCTGATCCTGCTGCACGAGAAAAAACTCTCGTCGCTGCAGCCGATGGTGCCGCTGCTTGAATCCGTGATCCAGTCGCAAAAGCCGCTGCTGATCATCGCGGAAGACGTGGAAGGCGAGGCGCTGGCCACGCTGGTTGTGAACAAGCTGCGCGGCGGTCTGAAGATTGCTGCTGTCAAAGCCCCCGGCTTTGGTGATCGTCGCAAGGCGATGCTGCAGGATATCGCCATTCTGACCGGTGGTCAGGTGATCAGCGAAGATCTGGGCATGAAACTGGAATCCGTCACGATGGATATGCTGGGTTCGGCCAAGAAAATCACGATCAACAAGGACGAAACCACAATCGTGGACGGCCATGGTGCAAAAGCCGAGATCGAGGCACGCGTGTCCCAGATCCGTCAGCAGATCGAAGAGACCACCAGCGATTACGACCGTGAGAAGCTGCAGGAACGCGTTGCCAAACTGGCAGGCGGTGTTGCCGTGATCCGCGTTGGCGGTATGACCGAAACCGAGGTGAAAGAGCGTAAAGACCGCGTTGATGACGCGCTGAACGCGACACGCGCTGCGGTGCAGGAAGGTATCGTCGTTGGTGGCGGTGTGGCCCTGATCCAGGCTGGCAAGTCATTGGACGGCCTGAAGGGCGCGAACTCCGATCAGGATGTCGGCATCTCGATCGTGCGCAAGGCAGTCGAAGCGCCGCTGCGTCAGATCGCTGAAAACTCCGGCGTGGACGGTTCGGTTGTGGCTGGCAAGATCCGCGAAAGTGATGACAAGAGCTTTGGCTTCAACGCGCAGACCGAAGAATATGGCGACATGTTCAAGTTCGGCGTGATCGATCCGGCCAAGGTTGTCCGCACAGCCCTGCAAGACGCGGCATCTGTTGCTGGTCTGCTGATCACCACCGAAGCGATGGTGGCTGATCGTCCGTCCAAAGAAGGTGCAGGCGCCGGTGGCGGCATGCCCGACATGGGCGGCATGGGCGGCATGATGTAATCTGCCCCGTTTGCAGAACGATAGAAGGGCTCGCCATTGGCGGGCCCTTTTTCTTGGCCGCTGCATCCGGCGCTGCGGTATCCGGCGCTGCGGTATCCGGGCGGGTGGGGCCGGATTGGCGGGTCAGGGTTGGCGGGTCAGTGACAGGAACTCCGTAAAGGCGCGATCATAGGCATCAGGATCAGCCGCATGGGATTGCAGGTGATCAGCCCCGGTCAGATGCGCCACGGTGACGGCCCCCGCATCAGAGGCCGCGCGCAGGTTCAAAAGCCGTTGGCTGGTCCATTGTGGCACCACGCGGTCTGCGCTGCCATGGGCAATGAACATCGGGCCATAGAAGCCGGCATAGCGTCCGGTCACCGTGGCCTGTCGCAGATCTGCCGGATGGGTGAAACGCAGCACCGCCAAGGTGGTGCGCGCCACGGTGCCGGGCAGGGGCAGGCCCATACCCTGTGCCAGATGTTCCAGAATGGCGCGAAATTCCAGCCCGGGGGAATCCAGTGCGATGGCGCTGATCCTTTCGGCCGCTTGGCTGCGGGCCATGAACTGGCCCAGAATCGCGCCGCCCATGGAATCGGCCAGAACCATCACCTCGCCATAGCCGCGATCGCGCAGGGCAAGGACCGCTGCCTCCAGATCCGGCCATTCAGTCAGCCCGAACCCGTATTGCCCATCAGGGGCGGCAGGGGCGTTGGCGTCATTGCGGTAGCTGATAAACAGCGTTGGCAGGCCCGCCTCTTGCAGCAGGGGCAGGTAGCGATAGCCGTCCTCGCGCGCGCCCGCGATACCATGTACATAGATCGCCGCCAGATGCGGCTGCGGCGCATCGGGGCGGAAGGGTTCCGGCACCAGCCATGCCTCGGCCGGGCCCAGATCTGTCTGGATGGCGAGGGTTTCAAAGGGCAGGCTGAACGCGGTTTCCGGATCACCGCGATAGCCGATCTGCCCCGGTTCGGTTGGCCGTGTCCGGCTGTCCAGCATCTGCGACAGGATGCCAACCTCAAGATACGTGCTGGCGACGCGGTGCAGGCCCAGCGTGGCGCTGCCCAGATAGAGGGTGCCCAGCACGGCCAGACCAGCGGCAAGCGGCGGCCCGAACCTGCGGGCGCGGGATCTGCGACGGACGCGAACCATGGGCATAGGGGCATTCCTTGCTGTCATACTGGGCGGCGCAGCCAGCCTAGACCGCCGCCGCGCACCGGATCAACCCATGGGAGAGCAGATGCCCTATTCTGTCCGTGCTGCAAATGCGCTAGCGGTGGCGGATGCGATTGATCCTGCTGACCGCCCTGACCATGCTGGCCTTTGCCGCCAATTCCATCCTGAACCGTATGGCGCTGGAGGATGGCGGCACCGGACCTGCCGCCTTTGCGCTGATCCGGCTGGTATCGGGGGCGCTGTGCCTGTGGGCGATTGTGCTGCTGAGGGGCGGCGGTTTGCGCCCAAGCTGGCATCCCGCCGGCGCGGCCAGTCTGGCGCTGTATGTGCTGGGGTTTTCCTTTGCCTATGTCAGCTTGCCTGCGGGTGTGGGCGCGCTCATCCTGTTTGGCGGGGTGCAGATCACCATGTTTGCGGGCGCATTGGTCTTGCAAGAGGTGGTGCCCCCGCGCCGCTGGGCCGGTGCCGCGCTGGCCTTTGCCGGATTGGTCTGGCTGCTTTGGCCAACAGGGGCGGCAGGGGCGGCAGCGGCAACAGCCCCCGATCCGCTGGGCGCGGGGTTGATGGCAGCGGCGGCCTTGGGCTGGGGGATTTATTCCCTGTTGGGGCGCGGGGCCACTGATCCCATGCGCGCCACGGCTGGCAATTTCGTCTTTGCCGCGCCGCTTGGCCTGCTGGTGTTTGCGGTGTTGCCCGATACGGCATCGGCGCAGGGCATCGTGCTGGCGGTGATGTCAGGGGCGGTGACATCGGGTTGCGGCTATGCGCTGTGGTATCTGGTGATGCCGCAACTGGGCGCATCGCGGGCGGCTGTGGCGCAACTCAGCGTGCCGGTGATCGCGGCGCTGGGCGGGCTGGCCCTGTTGGGCGAAGCGATCAGCCTGCGGTTCGGCCTTGCATCGGTGCTGGTGCTGGGGGGCGTGATGTGGGCATCGCTTCCGGCGCGGCGGCAGACCCCGCCGCTGGACGACTAGACAACACAGCGCCTAGGCCGGGA
>JBLRWJ010000041.1:10205-21300 GCA_047921315.1 Rhodobacterales bacterium
CCTACGGCAATGGTCAGGCCGGTTTCCTCATGCACTTCGCGCATCAGGTTGTCGGGCAGGGACTGGCCCGCCACCACCCCGCCACCGGGCGCGCACCACAGGGTAGAGGCCGGATCGCGATAAGCGTTTACCAGCAATAAACGGTTGTCATGCAAGATCACGGCGCGGGCGGCGATTCTGGGCTGGGACATCTGACCTCATGTTGAATGGGCTTTTGCAGGGGCGCAAAGATGACTATCTCAATGGCATGAAAAACCATCTATCGAAATATGCCGCCGCGACATTTGTTGCCCTGACCGCTGTGGCGTTCGATCTGACGGGAACGGCCGCCCCTTCGGCCGAAGCGGATTGCGTTGTGCTGCTGCATGGGTTGGCCCGGACAGAAACCTCGTTTTTGTTGATGGAGCAGGTCTTGAAGGCCGATGGCTATAAGGTGGTCAATCCCGGCTATCCCTCTACTCAGGAGACGATTGGCAATTTGGCCAGTACCGTCCTGCCCGCTGCTGTGGCGGATTGCGGGGATCGTACCACCCATATTGTCACCCATTCGATGGGCGGCATTCTGACCCGTTTCTGGTTGGTCGGTAACCAGCCGGACAATCTGGGGCGGGTCGTGATGCTGGCACCGCCCAATGCAGGGTCCGAGCTTGTGGATGAATTGGGCAATCTGGACGCCTTTGCCTGGCTGAATGGACCCGCCGGGCAACAGTTGCGCACGGATGAAAAGGGGGTGCCTGCAAATCTGCCGCCGGTGGATTTTGAACTGGGCATCATCGCGGGGGACCGGTCGTTGAACCCGGTTTTTTCGGCCATGATTGATGGGGCGGATGATGGCAAAGTGTCAGTGGAATCAACCAAGGTTGACGGCATGTCAGACCATATCGTGCTGCATGTGACCCATACATTCATGATGAACAATCCGCTGGTGATTGCGCAGGTTCTCAGCTTTGTGAAAGACGGGGCCTTTGATCCGTCAATCACTTGGGGTGACGCGGTGTTGGATCTGCCGGTGCTGGAATGACCGGATCGCAATCGCTGGCGCTGACCCTGACAGGCGCAGAGGTGTTGCGGCCAGATGGTCTGCATCATGCGCCGCTATCTGTGGCGGATGGGCGGATCACGGCGGATCAACAGGCCCGCCGGGTTGATCTGACAGGGTTCCGCGTGCTGCCCGGCATCGTTGATGCGCATGGTGACGGGTTTGAACGGCATCTGGCCCCGCGCCGTGGTGCGATGCGTGATCTGGGCCACGGGCTGCGCTCTGTTGCGGCGGAACTGGCGACGAATGGTATCACAACCGCCATGCTGGCCCAATTCTGGAGCTGGGAAGGCGGGATGCGCGGGGCTGATTTTGCGCTGCGTTTTCTTGATGCACTTGCCACCTATCGCGGGGATGATCCCGATAGCAACGGCACGGATTTGCGCGCGCAGTTGCGCGTTGAGACGCATCTGATCGCGGATTTTCCAGCGATCGAAGATGCTGTTGCGCGGTTCGGCATCGGGTATCTGGTCTTTAACGATCATCTGCCCCATGCGGCGCTGGAGGCAGGCAAACGCCCGGCGCGCCTGACCGGACAGGCGCTGAAAAGCGGGCGCAACCCGGAGGTTTATCTGGCGCTGATGCAGCATCTGCATGGCTTGTCGGATCAGGTGCCGCAGGCGGTCGGGGCGCTGGCGGCGCGGCTCGTTGCGCAAGGCGTGATCCTTGGCAGTCATGATGACCGCAGCGTGGAGGGGCGCCGCGACTGGCGGTCGCGCGGTGTGGGCCTGTCCGAATTTCCCGAGACACGGCCAGCCGCCGCCGAGGCGCGCAGCGGCGGTGACGGGATCATTCTGGGCGCGCCCAATGTGATGCGGGGCGGGTCGCATTCCGGCAATGTCGCGGCGCAAGAGCTGATCGAGGCGGGCCTGTGCGATGCGCTGGCCTCGGATTACTACTACCCGGCACCGCGTCTGGCCGCGCTGATACTGGCGGATGTGATCGGCCTGCCAGCCGCGTGGGATCTGGTCTCGGCGGGGCCTGCGCGCCTGTTGGGGTTGACGGATCGCGGGCGGTTGGTACCGGGCCAGCGCGCCGATCTGGTGGTGCTGGACGATGCGGGCAGGGTGGCGGCCACGCTGGCGGGGGGCTGGGTCACGCATATGGCAGGGGCTGTGGCGGCGCGGTTCATCGCGGCTGCCTGATCCCGCCCATCTGATCCCGCCCATCTGATCCTGTCACCTGATCCCTGCTATGGCCCCTTTCGGGCTGTGAGGTCCGCAAGCACATAAAAAACGCGCCACCCCCGAGGGAAGGGTGACGCGCCGCTCAGGACAGCCTGTCTTGTCTTGGGTTGTCTGGATCAGCTGTCCATCACGAACTGGTAACTGGCGGGGACATAGTGAAAACCCTCGCCGCGTGTTTCGACAAAACCAAGGGCCGGAAAGGGCATGTGATACCCGATAAAGGGGATGCGATCCGCCGCCAGCATGTTCAGAACATTGCGGCGCGTTGCGGCGGCGGCTTCGTTGTCCATATCAAAGCGGACCTCCCAATCGGGATGCGCCAGCGACCAGACATAGTGATTGGCAAAATCCGCGCCCAGCAGCAGTTGCTGGCCCGCGCTTTCGATCATGTAGATCATATGTCCGGGCGTATGCCCAAAGGCAGTCATGCCTGTGATGCCGGACGCAACGGAGGCCCCATCGCCCACCATCTCCATCCGGTCAGCCATCGGGCGCACGTTATTGGCAAAGCCTTCATTGTCGGTGCCGCTCCAATGATCAAACTCGGTTGATCCGGCGACATAGCGCGCATTGGGGAATGTGGCGGCACCATCGGTCATCAGCCCGCCGATATGATCGCCATGCATATGGGTCAGCACCACCACGTCGATCTGATCCGGGGTATAGCCCGCAGCGGCAAGTGCGGCGGTGATGCCTTCCCCGTTCAGGCCGGTATCGAACAACACCAGTTCCGCGCCGGTATTGACGACTGTTGGCGTAAAGAAGAATTGCGACCGGTCAGACGGGATCATCGCGGCCTCGGACGCGGCGGCAAATTCCTCTGGCGTGGCATTCAGGCCGAAGATCGTGTTGGGATCAGGCACGGTGCGCGTGCCCGCCAAGAGCGAGGTCACATCGAATTCCCCCAGCTTGATCCGATTATAGGGCGCGCGCGCCGGACCCATCAGCGGGGCGCTGGCGGCAGCCGGTATGGGTGCCATCGCCGCCATACCAGCCAGCGGCACAGCGGCCGCACTGGTCAGAACGGAGCGGCGGGATATCTTGGGAAGGGTCATCGGGGGCCTCCTCTTTTGGTTGAGCTTGGGAGGAGAATAGCACGATTGCACCTGTTGGCATGTGCTCTCTCGATCAAGTGATGTGCCTGTTTGCAAAGCTGGCCGTGGCGGAGGCCATGATGGTGGCGGTTTCTGGACAAATGCCCGCACCTGTGACACAGGACGATCCAACAGGAGATACCCCCATGACCACCACCCGTTTCGCCCCGTCGCCCACCGGCTATATCCATGTGGGCAACCTGCGCACCGCGCTGATGAATTACCTGATTGCCCGCAAAGCGGGTGGCACCTTCATCCTGCGCATCGACGATACCGATCAGGACCGCTCGAAAGAAGAATATGTTGATCAGATCAAACGTGATCTGGAATGGCTGGGTCTGCATTGGGACCGGGTTGAGCGGCAGTCCGCGCGGTTGGACCGCTACGCTGATGCAGCGGATAAGCTGCGTGCGATGGGCCGGTTCTACGAGGTGTTCGAGACACCGACGGAACTGGACCTCAAGCGCAAGAAGCAGCTGAACATGGGGCGCCCGCCCGTCTATGACCGCGCGCATCTGGACCTGTGCGAGGATCAGAAATCCGCGTTCCGCGCCGAGGGGCGTAACGGATACTGGCGCTTCAAGCTGGACCAGGAACGTATCGAATGGGCCGATGGCATTCTGGGCGACATCTCGATCGATGCCGCCTCGGTGTCGGACCCGGTGCTGATCCGCGCGGATGGGCAGGTGCTTTATACGCTGGCCTCTGTGGTGGATGATACCGATATGGGCGTGACCAATATCGTGCGCGGGTCGGATCATGTGACCAATACGGCAACGCAGATCCAGATTATTGCGGCGCTGGGCGGTACGGTGCCCGCATTCGCGCATCATTCGCTGCTGACCGGACCGCAGGGCGAGGCGCTGTCAAAGCGGCTGGGCGCGCTGTCGATCAAGGATTTGCGCGCCCAGGGCGTGGAGCCGATGGCGCTGCTGTCATTGATGGCGCGGCTGGGTTCGTCCGATCCGGTGGAGTTGCGCGCCGATATGGACGCGCTGATCGCGGGGTTCGATATCACCCGCTTTGGCGCGGCCCCCACCAAATTTGACGAGCAAGACCTGTTCCCTTTGACCGCGCATCACCTGCAATCGCTGCCGCTGGAGGCCGTGGCGCAGGATATCGCGGCATTGGGCGTGCCCGATGATCTGGCGGCGCGGTTCTGGCAGGTGACCCGCGACAATATCACCACCCGCGCCGATCTGGCGGGCTGGTGGGAGCTGTGCCGTGACGGTGCCGCCCCCGTCATTGCCGAGGAAGACCGCGATTTCGTGGCGCAGGCGCTGACCCTGCTGCCCGATGGGCCGTTTGACGAGACCAGTTGGTCCGGGTGGACCGCCGCAGTGAAAGAGGCGACAGGACGCAAGGGCAAGGGCCTGTTCATGCCGCTGCGTCTGGCCCTGACAGGGCAAGCGCATGGTCCCGATATGGCGTCTTTGATGCCGCTGTTGCAGGTCATCCGCGCGCGGGGGTGATCTTGGTTGCACAGGCAGGGGGGGCTGTCTGCCCCCCGGCCCTGCGGGCCACCCCCCGAGGATATTTTTCGCAAAAAGAAGCGGTTAGGCAAGTAGCGGCTAGAGGCCGGGCGGTTTTTTGCGCGTGATCCGCGCGCCGAGGCGGGCCAGATGATCATCCGTCAGGGCGCGTTCGGACGTGGTCAGCCTTTGGTGGCGCGGATAGAGCGGGGCTGCGCGATCATCCAGGATCGGCGCATCCCATCCGGCTGTTGTGGCGAAAAACCGTGTCACCCCGCCGGGGCCGAATTCGCGCAGATAGCCTTGGACGACTACATCCAGATAGCTTAGCAGCACGGGATGCGCAGCGGCAGGCGGCTGATCCGCGCCTTTCGGGATCGTGTAGACCGCGACTGGCGGGCGCGGGTCGAGCGCGTGTTTGACCGTGTCGCAGACAGGCAGGCGGGTATAGGCCGCCTCGCGCAGATCAAGGGCTGCCCAATCCGCGCCGGGGACAGCGGCAATCAACCCGTCGATCATGCTGGTGCTGTCGGGTTCTGCGGTCAGAAACGCCACGGGGCGGCGCTGTGTATGGCGCCATGCGCGCCGCCATCCGGGCAGTTGCGCTATATGGGCGCGGCTATAGCTATGGGTGTCGCGGTTCACCAGCGAGCCGTAGCCGAAGAAAAACACATCTTTCATGCAACAAACGCCTTTCCGGTTGATCCATGTCAAACATTTCCGCGCGCAAAGCGGGCAGGTTGGAAGCCACCCATAGCCACGGAAAGCGGCACCATGCGTATCACGAAACGAACCAATCTGGCCATCCGCGTTCTGATGTATTGCGCCGCGAATGAAGACCGTCTGGTGACCAAAGCCGAGATTGCGCGCTGTTGCAATACATCGGAGAACCATCTGGCGCAGGTGATCAACCAACTGGCGCAGATGGGTTATCTGCGCACCCAGCGCGGGCGCAAGGGCGGGCTGCAACTGGGGCATGCCATGGCCGATATCCGCATTGGCGATGTGTTCCGCGCGCTGGAATCACAGGTGCCGATTGCGGAATGCTTTGCCGATCTGGACAATACCTGCCCGCTGATTGATGCCTGCCGCCTGAAGATCGCCGTGGCCGATGCGGCAGAGGCATTTTACGCGCATCTGGACGAGATCACGCTGGATGCGCTGGTCTGCGGCAATACCCGTTTGCTTGAAATCATGCAGCCGATGGTGTGCCGGGCCTGATTCCAGTGTTTTTCGGCTATGGCGGAAAGCGACCACTTGTCGGGATGATACGACTCGTTTATGGCTGACACGGTCAGATCGGGAGAACCGGAGCATCCGGTGCCGAAGGAGCAACCGCCCCGGAAACTCTCAGGCCCAAGGACCGGTCAGACATAACGGACTCTGGAGAGTGGCGCCTTGCGCGCCCGCCGACGGGATAACGATCTCAGGCATCAGGACAGAGGGGGCATCAATACCTGCGGATTGCGCGGGTGAGGGATGCCGGATGATTGTTTCATATGGTCAGCGCGGCGCATCGAAAGGGTGACGATGAGCGAGCTTTTGCATCTGCCGCTGGAGGAATTGCACGTGGAACTGGGCGCCAAGATGGTGCCCTTTGCGGGCTATGCGATGCCGGTTCACTACGGGCTGGGCGTGATGCAGGAACATTTGCACACGCGCGCGGCTGCGGGGCTGTTTGATGTCAGCCATATGGGGCAGGTGATATTGCGCGGTGCGGATTATGCCACGGTTGCCCTTGCGATGGAGGCGTTGGTGCCTGTGGATATTGCAGGGCTGGGGGTGAGCCGTCAACGCTATGGGTTTTTTACCAATGATGCGGGCGGGATTGCGGATGATCTGATGCTGGCCAATCGCGGTGATCATCTGTTTGTGGTGATCAATGCGGCGTGCAAGGCGGCCGATATTGCGCTGATGCAGGCGGGTCTGCCTGCGGATGTGACGCTTGAGGTGATCGCGGATCGTGCCTTGCTGGCGCTGCAAGGCCCCTTGGCCGAGGATGTGCTGGCCGGGTTGAATGCGTCTGTGCGCGAGATGCGTTTCATGGATGTGGCTGATCTGGATCTGGCGGGGGCGGCCTGCTGGGTGTCACGCTCCGGCTATACCGGCGAGGACGGTTTCGAGATTTCGGTGCCCGCCGCGCAGGCCGAAGCGGTGGCGCGGGCCTTGCTGGGCGATGCGCGGGTTGAGGCGATCGGGCTGGGGGCGCGGGATTCGCTGCGGCTGGAGGCGGGGCTGTGCCTGTACGGGCATGATATTGACGCGGCCACCTCTCCTGTCGAGGCGGGGCTTGGCTGGGCGATCCAGAAGGTGCGGCGCACAGGCGGCGCGCGGGCAGGCGGCTTTCCCGGTGCGGCGCGCATATTGGATGAGCAGATGCAGGGAGCACCGCGCGCGCGTGTCGGGCTGCGCCCGGAAGGGCGCGCGCCGATGCGCGAGGGCGTGGCGCTGTTTGCGGCCTCTGCGGGCGGCGATCCGGTGGGCACTGTCACGTCCGGCGGATTTGGCCCCACGGTGGGCGCGCCTGTTGCCATGGGGATGGTGGCGCGCAATCATGCCGCTGTGGGTACGCAGCTTTACGGCGAGGTGCGGGGCAAGCGGCTGCCGGTGACGGTGGTGGCGTTGCCCTTCACGCATGCGAATTTCAAACGCTAAACACAAACGTCAATCTTTGACATCAGCGCCAAACAAAAGGGACCAGAGCGATGAAATATACCGAAGATCATGAATGGCTGCGCATCGAGGGCGATCTGGTCGTTGTCGGCATTACCGAACATGCCAGCACGCAGCTGGGCGATGTGGTGTTTGTGGAACTGCCTGAGGTGGGCACGATGGTGGCCGCGGGCGACGAGATTGTGGTGATCGAAAGCGTCAAGGCGGCCTCGGATATTGCGGCACCTTTGGACGGTGAGATTGTCGAAATAAACGACCTGATCGTGGATGAGCCCGGCAAAGTGAACAGCGATCCGACAGGGGAGGCGTGGTTTTTCAAGATGAAGATCGACGATCTGTCCTTGCTCGACCAGTTCATGGATGAAGACGCCTATAACGAGTTGATTGACTGACCAGACCGGACCGGACCTGCCCCCGCGCCGCAGGTGGCGGGGGCAGGTATCCATAGGTCAAAGCCGCCAAAACGCATCATCGTGACATTCAGGGGACCCGAGCAATGAGCTTCAAGCCAACCGATTACCAGCCCTATGACTTTGCCAATCGCCGCCATATCGGGCCATCGCCTTCGGAAATGGCGGATATGCTCAAGGTGGTGGGGGCCGCTGATCTGGGGGCGCTGATTGATGACACCCTGCCGCCCGCGATCCGCCAGACCACGCCGCTGGCATTTGAGGCACCCCGATCAGAGCGGGAATTGCTCTATCATATGCGGCAGGTGGGCAAGCGCAACACGCTGATGACCAGCCTGATCGGCCAAGGCTTTCACGGCACTGTCACGCCCCCCGCGATCCAGCGCAACATCCTTGAAAATCCGGCATGGTACACCGCCTATACACCCTATCAGCCGGAAATCAGCCAAGGGCGGTTGGAGGCGCTGCTGAATTATCAGACCATGGTCAGCGACCTGACCGGGCTTGAGATTGCCAATGCCTCGCTTCTGGATGAGGCGACAGCGGCAGCCGAAGCCATGACCATGGCGCAGCGTGTGGCCAAATCCAAGGCCACAGCCTTTTTCGTGGATGAAAACTGCCACCCGCAGAATATCGCCGTGATGCAGACCCGCGCCGCGCCCTTGGGGATCGAGGTGATCGTGGGCGCGCCCGAGACATTGCAGGCCGAGCGCGTGTTCGGCGCGATTTTCCAGTATCCCGGCACCTATGGCACGCTGACCGATTTCACCGCGCAGATGGATGCGCTGCATGCGGCGCGTGCGGTCGGGGTCGTGATTGCCGATCCGATGGCGCTGTGCCTGTTGAAAGAACCCGGCGCGATGGGCGCCGATATCGCCGTGGGCAGCACGCAGCGTTTCGGCGTGCCGCTGGGCTATGGCGGGCCGCATGCGGCCTATATGGCGTGCCGCGATGCGTTCAAACGCGCGATGCCGGGGCGTTTGGTGGGTGTTTCTATCGATAGCAAGGGCAACCGCGCCTACCGTTTGTCGCTGCAAACCCGCGAGCAGCATATCCGCCGCGAAAAGGCGACATCGAATGTCTGCACCGCGCAGGCGCTGCTTGCGGTCATGGCGTCTTTCTACGCGGTGTTCCATGGGCCTGTCGGCCTGAAGGCTATCGCGCAACGCATCCACCGCAAAACCGTGCGGCTGGCACGCGGCCTGCAAGAGGCGGGATTCACCGTCGAACAGGACCATTTCTTTGACACGATCACCGTGGATGTTGGCCCTTTGCAAGCCGCCGTGATGAAATCGGCGGTGGATGAAGGCATCAACCTGCGTGCCGTGGGGCGCACCCGCATCGGCATCACGCTGGATGAGGTGACGCGCCCCGCCACGATCGAGGCGGTCTGGCGCGCCTTTGGCATCACCCGCAAGGATGAAGGCATCGCGCCGGGCTTTGCGCTGCCTGATGATCTGGTGCGCCAGTCACCCTATCTGACGCATGGCGTGTTCCACATGAACCGGGCCGAGACCGAGATGATGCGCTATATGCGCCGCTTGGCAGACCGTGATCTGGCGCTGGACCGCGCGATGATCCCGCTGGGCAGTTGCACGATGAAGCTGAACTCGGCCGCGGAAATGATGCCTCTCAGCTGGCCGGAATTTTCCGAGATGCACCCCTTTGTGCCGCTGGATCAGGCGGCGGGCTATACCCATATCGTGCAGGATCTCAGCGCGAAACTGTGCCAGATCACCGGATATGACGGCATGTCGATGCAGCCCAACAGCGGCGCGCAGGGGGAATATGCGGGGCTTTTGACCATTGCGGCCTATCAGCGGGCGCAGGGGCAGGGGCATCGCAATATCTGCCTGATCCCGATGAATGCGCATGGCACCAATCCGGCCTCGGCGCAGATGGTGGGCTGGACCGTGGTGCCGGTGGAATCATCGCCCAACGGAGACATTGATCTGGATGATTTCCGCGCCAAGGCGGAAAAGCACAGTGCCAATCTGGCGGGCTGCATGATCACCTATCCCTCGACCCATGGCGTGTTCGAGGAAACGGTGATCGAGGTGTGCAAGATCACCCATGATCACGGGGGCCAGGTCTATATCGACGGGGCCAATATGAACGCGATGGTCGGCCTGTCGCGCCCCGGTGATCTGGGCGGCGATGTCAGCCACCTGAACCTGCACAAGACCTTTGCGATCCCGCATGGCGGCGGCGGTCCCGGCATGGGGCCGATCGGCGTCAAGGCGCATCTGGTGCCGCATCTGCCGGGGCATTTGATGACCGGCGGCGATGAAGGCCCGGTCTCGGGCGCCCCCTTCGGGTCCGCCTCGATTCTCACGATCAGCTGGGCCTATTGCCTGATGATGGGCGGCGAGGGGCTGACGCAGGCCACGCGGGTTGCGATCCTGAATGCCAATTACATCGCCAAACGGCTGGAGGGGGCATTCCCCATCCTCTACAAAGGCCCCTCTGGCCGCGTGGCGCATGAATGCATCATCGATGTGCGCCCCTTTGCCGATAGCGCCGGTGTGACGGTGGATGATATCGCCAAGCGCCTGATCGATTGCGGCTTTCACGCCCCCACGATGAGCTGGCCTGTCGCGGGCACGCTGATGGTGGAGCCGACGGAATCCGAGACCAAGGCCGAGTTGGACCGCTTTTGCGATGCGATGCTGGCGATCCGCGCCGAGATCCGCGAGATCGAGGAAGGGCGCAGCGATCCGGCCAACAACCCGCTGAAACACGCGCCCCACACGGTCGAGGATCTGGTGGGCGATTGGGATCGCCCCTACACACGCGAGCAGGGCTGTTTCCCGCCGGGGGCGTTCCGCGTGGATAAATACTGGCCGCCCGTCAACCGGGTGGATAACGCATGGGGGGATCGCAATCTGGTCTGCACCTGCCCGCCGATGTCGGATTATGCGCAAGCGGCGGAATAACGCGCCGCTATAGCAGGACAAACGCCGCCAAGGGACACTTTGGCGGCGTTTTCATATGCAAAGACCTCTGCATAACACGCGCCATTGCCGATATCCCCCGCCCGGCGGCACCGCCGGGCAGCGCCTGCCTGCCCCCCGGCAGGCGCTTCGGACGGCCCAACACGTTGCAACGGCTGGGTTTCATGCGATGTCGGCGCATTCGGCCCCGGCCCGCCAGAGCGCCAGCCCAGGCAGGCGCTGCCCTCATCCTGGGGCCAGAACGGTGTCATGCAGAGGTCTTTATG
>JBLRWJ010000042.1:0-20238 GCA_047921315.1 Rhodobacterales bacterium
GGGCCAAGGCTGCGTCAGAAAAGGTATGGAATTCCATACTTTCAGACTTTGAGTAGTAGCCCAATTCGATCTGTGGTCCGGTACGAGTGCGGACCCCGCGGGCCGGTTGAAAGCGGTGTTGCGGGGACCATTGTTTAAACTGTGAGTTACGTTTGATTTACGTTCAGCGGCGTCATTTCGTAGACCGAAGGCGCCGCTGAGGTTTTTTGCGGGTCACGCTGCTTACAGGCCGCATGGCGGGCGCCTCTTGGATTTGGGGGGTTTTTGACGGCCGGAGATCTTCCGTCTGGAGCTGGCCTTTTTTGCATCGCGCTTGCCTGATCCAGCCCACTGGCCTAAACCGACCCAAATGCCAATCCCAAGGGGTCCAACATGCGTCTGTCGCGCTATTTCCTGCCAGTTCTCAAAGAAAACCCTGCCGAGGCGCAGATTGTCAGCCATCGCCTGATGCTGCGCGCGGGGATGATCAAGCAAAGCGCGGCGGGCATCTATTCATGGTTGCCGCTGGGCTTCAAGGTGCTGCGCCGGATCGAACAGATCGTGCATGAGGAACAGGTGCGCGCCGGTCATATCCCGATGCTGATGCCCACGCTGCAACCCGCTGATCTGTGGCGCGAAAGCGGGCGCTATGATGATTACGGGCAGGAAATGCTGCGTATCACCGACCGGCAGGACCGTGACATGCTTTATGGTCCCACCAATGAGGAAATGATCACCGATATTTTCCGCGCCCATGTCAGCAGCTACAAGGACCTGCCGCTGACGCTCTATCATATCCAGTGGAAATTCCGCGACGAGATGCGCCCGCGTTTCGGCGTGATGCGCGGGCGCGAGTTCCTGATGAAGGATGGCTACAACTTCGATCTGGATAAAGAGGCGGCGCTACATGCCTATAACCGCCATCTGGTCAGCTATCTGCGCACCTATGAGCGGTTGGGCCTGCAGGCGATCCCGATGCGTGCCGATAGCGGGCCGATCGGGGGCGATGATACGCATGAATTTCTGGTGCTGGCCGAGACCGGCGAATCGGAGGTGTTTTATGACAGCGAGATCACCGATCTGAAATTTGGCGACCGCGAGATTGACTATGACAGCGTCGATCAGTGCCGCGCCGTGCTGGAGGAGTTCACCAGCCGCTATGCCCGCACCGACGAAACCCATGACGAGGCCGTGTTCAACGCTGTCCCCGAAGAACGCCGCCGCACCGCGCGGGGCATCGAAGTGGGGCAGATCTTCTATTTCGGCACCAAATATTCCGAGGCGATGGGCGCAACCGTCCAAGGCCCTGACGGGGCCAAAGTGCCCGTGCATATGGGCAGCCACGGTATCGGTGTCAGCCGTCTGGTGGGCGCGATTATCGAGGCCAGCCATGATAACCGTGGCATCATCTGGCCCGAAGGTGTGACGCCGTTCCATTGCGGGATTGTCAACCTCAAGCAGGGGGACGGCGCGGCGGATGCGGCTTGCGAGGCGCTTTACAAGGCGCTTGTGGGCGCGGGGCTGGAGCCGCTTTATGATGATCGCAATGAACGGGCGGGCGCGAAATTCGCCACGATGGACCTGATCGGCCTGCCATGGCGCATCACCGTGGGGCCGCGCGGTTTGGCGGCAGGCGTGGTCGAACTGACCTCGCGCAGGAGTGGTGAAAGCGAAGAAATGACGCCAGAGGCGGCGGTGGCGCGGTTGCAGCAGATCTACCGCTGAGTGGCGCGGTCAGTGCAATGGATATTTAAGGCAAGAAGAAGCAGCAGCGCGGGAGAGCCGGATGGCAGGCATGACACGGCCCTTTGCGGGGTTTGAATGGATGATCGCCTGGCGCTACTTGCGGGCGCGCCGCGCCGAGGGCGGCGTGTCGGTGATGACATGGATCAGCCTGATCGGCATCACGCTGGCGGTATTCGCGCTGATTGCCACGCTGGCTGTGCGCTCAGGGTTCCGGGCGGAATTTGTCGATACAATCCTTGGCGCGAATGCCCATGTCACGGTTTACAATGCGGGGCAGGTTGATCCTGTGAGCGGTGCGATGGTGCGCAGCCTGCCCGATTACGAGGCGCTGGCGCAAGCTTTGCGCGCTGTGCCGGGCGTGACGCGGGCCGCCCCGCTGATCAAGGGGCAGGTCATGGCGAATGCCGGTGGCCGCAATGCCGGGATCGAGGTGTTTGGCATCTCGGCGCAGGATCTGCGCGGTATTCCGCGTGTTGGTGGCGCGCAGGCACAGGCGCAGGGCGATATTGCGCGCTTTGACGAGGGGATCGCCATCGGGTCGGGTGTGGCGCGTGAACTGGGTGTGGGTTTGGGGGATCGTATCCGCCTGATCTCCCCCGATGGGGCGCGCACGGCCTTTGGCACCAGCCCGCGCGTCAAAGCCTATGAGGTGGTTTACGTCTTTACCGCCGGGCGTTGGGATATCGACCGCACGCGCGTCTATCTGCCCTTTGCCGAGGCGCAGGATTATTTCAACCGCGAAGGGACGGCGGACGAGATCGAGGTGATGGTGGCCGCGCCCGAGCGGATCGAGGCGCTGGAGCGGATGCTGCTGGAGGCGGCAGGCGCGCGCGCGCAACTTTGGACATGGCGCGATGCGTCAGGCGGGTTTTTGCGGGCCTTGGAGATCGAGGATAATGTGATGTTCGTGATCCTGTCGATTCTTGTGCTGATCGCGGCGATGAATATCGTGTCTGGTCTGATCATGCTGGTGAAAAACAAGGGCCGCGATATCGGTATTCTGCGCACGATGGGCCTGTCCGAGGGATCTGTGCTGCGGATATTTTTCATCTGCGGTGCCTTTACCGGCATCATCGGCACGGCGGCGGGGGTGATCTTTGGCTGTTTGTTCGCGATCTATATCGATCCGATCTTTTCCTTTGTGAACTATGTCGCGGGGGGCGGCGTCTGGGACCCGGCGGTGCGCGGGATCTATGCCTTGCCGGCCAAGCTGCAGCTGGGCGATGTGCTCTCGGCGGTGGCGCTATCGCTTGGGCTGTCCTTTGTCGTCACGATCTTTCCGGCGCGCCGTGCTGCGCGGATGAACCCGGTAGAGGCGTTGCGCTATGAGTGAGGTTGTTCTGGCGCTTGCAGGGATCGAGAAGACCTATAACCGGGGCAAGCCCAATGCGGTGAAGGTCTTGCAACGCGTGGATCTGAGCGTGCAGCGCGGCGAGGTGGTGGCGCTTGTGGCGCCGTCCGGGGCTGGCAAATCCACGCTGCTGCATATCGCGGGGCTGCTGGATACGCCGGATGCCGGTTCGGTGCGCATCGGCGGGGCCGAGATGGTGGGCCTGTCGGACAGGCGGCGCACGGCGGTGCGGCGGTCCGATGTGGGCTTTATCTACCAGTTCCACCATTTGCTGCCGGAGTTTTCGGCCCTGGAGAATATCGTGCTGCCGCAACTGGCCAATGGCGTGTCCCGTGCTGAAGCGCAGGCGCGGGCGGGCGAATTGCTGGATCATGTCGGCATCAGCCCGCGCGCGGATCATCGGCCTGCGGCCCTGTCAGGGGGGGAGCAACAGCGCGTGGCGTTTTGCCGTGCGCTGGCCAATGCCCCGCGGCTTTTGTTGGCGGATGAACCGACGGGCAACCTTGATCCGGCAACATCGGATCAGGTGTTCGGCACGCTGATGGATCTGGTGCGCAGCACCGGGTTATCGGCCTTGATCGCCACCCATAACCTTGAACTGGCGGCGCGGATGGACCGGGTGTTGCGGCTGGATACCGGGCAGTTGACCGAAGGGCTGTAGGGGTGTGCTGTCTCTTGCGCAGCCTGCTTGGCAACCGCAATGCGCGGAGGCTGGTCTATGTCTGGGGCGCGGATCAGTGACAGGGTGATCCGGTCGCGCGCCTGATCAGACCTTTTGCGTCAGAAACACGCCAGCGGCCATCAGGGCAATCCCGCCGGCACGAGACAGCGACAAAGGGCTGATCTTTGCACCGAACAGGCCGTAATGGTCAATCAGCGCCGCGCTGATCAATTGCCCAAGCAGCACAAAGAACACCGCATTGCCCACGCCGAACTTGGGCGCGATGAAGGTGATCGACAGGATATAGAAGGCCACCAGAAGCCCTGCCAGGAACAGATGTTTCGGCGCGGTGACAACGCTGGACAGGGCCGGTGCGCCTTTGATGGCCAAAAACACAAGCGTCGTGCTGAGCGCCACAACAAACAGGATGGCCGCAGCCGCAATGGGAGAGCCAAGGCGCGTGCCAAGGCCCGCGTTCAGCGCGGCCAGTATCGGGATGCCAATCCCGGCGGCCAGCATGGTCAGGGCATAGGTTGTGGTGGGAGGGATCATTCCGGTGCTTTCTGAGGGACAAAAAAGGTGGCGGATGCGCTTGCCACGGGGCGGCCATCCGGCAGGGCGATAAGGTCTGCCTGTGCGAATATCAAGGATCGGCCCGCGCGGATGATGCGGGCGGTGCAGCGGATCGTGTCACCGCGTCCGGCGCTCAGGAATTGCGTATCCAGATTGGTGGTCGCCACATCGCGCAGCCCGCCAAAATGCGCCGCAGTGGACAGAACCATCGTTGTATCGGCCAGCGCCGCCAATGCCTGACCACAGACAATCCCGCCCATCCGCGCCACGTTGCCGGTGACCGGCATCGACACGGTCACCCCGCCTGTGGCATCCACGCTTTGCACGCTGAGGTCCAGCGCTTGCACCCAAGGCGCAAAAGCGCTTGCCAGAAGGGTTTGGGCGGCGGCTGTTGTGAACATGGTGCGCTCTCTCGCTTTGCGTGTTGCGGATTTGCCGGATACGTGGCTTGACCCGCCTTGATCTGTTGGCACAATGGCGGGGCTTGCGTGATTTGCAACCACTGATCCAGATCAAGGCAGCCGCGCCGCGCAGCGCGCACACTCAACCAAAGGCACAGGAGGCCCGCATGATCCGTTATCTGGAACGCCTGAACCACCCGGTGCGCCGCGTCTTGCCGGCGGTTGTGCCTGTGATGTCGGTGGCGCTGCTTGCGGCCTGTGCGCCCGAACCCGTCATCTCGCCGGGGGCTGCCGCCTATCAGGATTACTGCGCCATCTGTCACGGCCCCCGCGCCAAAGGGGATGGCGAGATCGCCCAGCGGCTTGCCGTGCCCCCGCCTGATCTGACAGGGATTGCAGCGGCCAATGGTGGTGTTTTTCCGCTGCGTGCGGTGGCGGATTCGGTCTATGGCTATTCCGGCAAGCATGAGGCGGATCTGATGCCAGAGTTCATCGCGCTTCTGGATGGTCCCGATGTGAGTGTGTCCACCGCTGCGGGTACAACCGAGCGGATGCCGCAACGGCTGGCCGAGATGGTGCTTTACATCCAAAGCCTGCAGCGCCCATGATGCCCAGCAGCCGCATAAGGATAAGTTCGATGAAAATCATAACCTTGGCCTTTGGTTTTGCCATGTTGTTGCTGCACGCCCCCTCTGGTGCCGCGCAGGACGCGGATGAGGGGGCGGCGCTTTATCAATGGCATTGTGCCGCCTGTCACGGGCTTGATGCGCGGGGCGCTGGCCCGATGGCGCCTGTCTTGCTGGTCCAACCGACAGACCTGACCCGGCTAAGCGCCAATGCGCAGGGTGTGTTTCCGCTGTTGCGCGCGGTGATGCGGATTGACGGGCGCGATCCCTTGGTCAGCCATGGCAGCGCGATGCCGGTCTATGGCCCGATGTTTCAAGGTGATGATGTCGCGCTCAAGACGTCTGCGGGACAGCCCGTTCTGATGGGCCGCGCGGTGGCGGATCTGATCGTTTATCTACAGGAGATCCAGCAATGAAACGGACCCTTTTCAGCTTTGGTCTGACCGGTCTTGTCCTGATCGGGGCCTGCGCTGCGGTCGAAATGCCCGAACCAGTCGAGGGGCAGATCATCTATGATCAGAACTGCGCCATCTGCCATGGGGATGACGGGCGCGGCGCTGGCTTGATCGCGGGCAATATGGACCCCGCCCCGCCAGACCTGACGCGCATCACCTTTCGGGAACGCGATGTCTTTCCCCGCACCAGGGTGCTGTCGGTGATCGATGGCTATACCCGTCAGGGACCGCAGGAAGATATGCCGGAATTCGGCCTGTTGCTGCAGGGTGATACGGTGCCTGTGGTGCTGGAGGATGGCACGCTGTCACCCGTGCCGCGCCCGCTGGCGGCTTTGCTGACCTATCTGGAGAGCATTCAACGCTGATCTTGTGCGGCCAGTCTGGTTGCGGGCGTGGTTTCGGGCGTCAGTCCCGAAATTTCAAGGATCAGCTTGCGTTTGATCGCGGCGACAAAATCCGCACGCGTGGCGGTGGGGACGGTAAAGGCGTTGGGGCCACCGATGATCTGGTCGCGATAGGTCTGCTCCAGCGTGGCGGCGCGGCCCATGTCATCATTCAGCACCAAGGGCAGGGCGTTGATGGTGATACCCGCCGCCAGCACCTCGGCCCGCGCATCGGCGATGGACGGGCCGGACCAGTTGAGGATGCTGTCACCGGAAAAGTCGATAACACGGCGCCAGCCGTTGATACCATTCTCCTCGATCAGTTGCTTGCCACGCAGCAGCGCTGATCCGATCGCATTGCGCCCCAAGGCGCGGCGCACCGGATTATCCAACTGGGCGGCAAAATTCGCGGCGGTCTCCGCCCCGTCAATGCGCGTCCAGTCCACAACAACCGCCTGATTGGCGGCCCATTCGACATAGACCACCGAAATATTGCCATAGGCGGTGTTCCGAATGGCTGCGATAACCTCGGGATCGGTCAGGGCGGTTGCATAGCCGCGCCGCTGCAACAGCAACTCTGCGCGGTCAATAGAGCCGGACGCATCCACCAGCAGCACCAATTCCAGATCGGTGTCATGCGCCGCAGCGCAAAGCGGTGCAACGGCAATCATCAGCGCAAGAACAATCATTCGCATGACGCGTGACATGGGGCCGGCGCGTCCCAAGGATAGGGGCGACTGGCCCGCTACACATCCAACTCCTCAACAAAGCGCGCATTTTCCGAGATATACTGAAACCGCAATTCGGGTTTCTTGCCCATCAGACGCTCTACCAGATCGCCGGTCTCACCGGGTTCATCCTCGTCAATCGTGACGCGGATCAGCTTGCGGCTGGCCGGGTCCATCGTGGTTTCCTTGAGGTCTTTTGCGTCCATCTCGCCCAGACCCTTGAAGCGGCTGACATCGATCTTGCCTTTGCCACCAAGCCCCTTTTCCAGCCACATCGCCTTTTCCGCCTCATCCAGACAATAGACGCGCTTGGCACCTTGGGTCAGACGGAACAGTGGCGGGCAGGCCAGATACAAATGGCCAGTGTCGATCATCGGACGCATCTGGGTGAAGAAAAACGTCATCAACAGCGCCGCGATATGCGCCCCGTCCACATCCGCATCGGTCATGATGATGATCCGGTCATAGCGCAGATCGTCGATGTTGAACTTCGCGCCAAGACCTACGCCCAAGGCCTGCGTCAGATCGCTGATCTCTTGGTTGGAGCCCAGCTTGCCCGAGGCCGCGCCCAGCACGTTCAGGATCTTGCCGCGCAATGGCAGCAGCGCCTGCGTCTTGCGGTCCCGCCCCATCTTGGCCGATCCCCCGGCGCTGTCACCCTCAACGATGAACAGCTCTGTCCCCTCGCGGGTGGAGGATGTGCAATCCACCAGCTTGCCGGGCAGGCGCAGCTTTTTGGTGGCGGTCTTGCGCTGGGTCTCTTTCTCTTGACGGCGGCGCAGGCGTTCCTCGGCGCGCAGCACCAGAAAATCAAGGATCGCACCGGCCGATTTGGTATCAGCCGCCAACCAGTTGTCAAAATGATCGCGGACCGAGTTTTCGACCAGTCGTGCAGCCTCCATCGTGGCCAGCCGGTCCTTGGTCTGCCCCACAAATTCCGGCTCGCGGATGAAGCAAGACACCAGCGCGCAACCGCCGGTGACCAGATCATCGCGGGTGATGTCCTTGGCCTTGCGGTTGTTCACCAATTCGCCATAAGCGCGCACCCCTTTGAGGATCGCGGCCCAGAACCCGGCCTCATGCGTGCCGCCCTCAGGGGTGGGAACCGTGTTGCAATAGGACTGGATGAACCCGTCGCGCGCCGGGGTCCAGTTGATCGCCCATTCCACCTTGCCGGGGACATTGAACTTCTCGCCAAACTCCACCACGCCGGCAAAGGGACGATCCGCATAGGTGGATACCTCGCCCAATGTCTCGCTCAGGTAATCCGACAGACCGCCGGGGAAATGGAACACGGCCTCTTGCGGGGTCTCGCCATCGTTGATCGCGGATTTCCAGCGGATTTCCACTCCCGAAAACAGATAGGCCTTGGAGCGGATGGATTTGAACATCCGCGCCGGTTTGAACCGGTGAGAGCCGAATATCTGCTCGTCGGCATGAAACGTCATGGTGGTGCCGCGCCGGTTGGGCGCCGCGCCCACCTGCCGGATCGGACCAAGCGGCACGCCGCGCGAAAAGCGCTGCTCGTAAAGCGCCTTGTTGCGTGCCACCTGCACCACCAGCGAATCAGACAGCGCATTCACAACCGAGGCCCCAACCCCGTGCAGACCGCCCGATGTCTGATAGGCCTTGCCAGAAAACTTGCCGCCCGAATGCAGCGTGCACAAAATCACCTCCAGCGCGCTTTTGTCGGGGAATTTGGGATGCGGATCAATCGGGATACCGCGCCCGTTATCGCGGATGGTGACGCTGTAATCCGCGTGCAGCTCCACCTCGATGCGGTTGGCATGGCCTGCCACCGCCTCATCCATCGCATTGTCCAGCACCTCGGCCACCAGATGGTGCAAGGCGCGCTCGTCCGTGCCGCCAATATACATGCCGGGGCGTTTGCGGACGGGTTCCAACCCTTCCAGCACCTCGATGGAGGAGGCGTTATAGTCGTCGGGGGCGGTGCCGCTCAGAAGATCGTTGGCCATATGACTGCTTCTTTTTATGGATTGGGCCGCAGTATGTCAGAGAGATGCGGCAGGGGAAAGCGGTCTTGGCCCCTGCGGGGCGCGATTGGTGCGCTGCGTTGCACATGGTGTCATGAGTATTTGCGGAACAATGAAGCAGAGAGCGCCCGCCCCTTCATTGTTCTGCAAATACTCAAAAGAACAAGGGCCGCGTCAGGGCAGCCAGTTGCGGATGATCGCGGCGACCGCATCTGGTTTCTGGTGGCAGATCCAGTGATCGGCCCCGTCGATATGGTGGATCGTCAGGTTCGGGGCATAGTCGGCCAGCCCGATCAGGCAACCCGTCCGCAGCGCCGTGTCGCCTGTGCCCCAGATCAGCAGATGCGGCTGGTGCAGGGTCAGGGCATCGCGGGGCAGGGCGGGCAGATTGGTCAGCGGTTCGCCCGGGGGGGCGACTTGCAGGGGGGATGCGCGGTACCAGTTGAGCATGCCGCGCATCCGGCCCGGGCGCGCCCATTCGGTTTTATAGGCGGCCAGTTTCGCAGGGGTCAGCCATGACAGGTCCATATTGGCCGAGAAGAGCTGCATCAGTTTGGCGAAATCATCCTTGGCCAGCAGGTCTTCGGCCCCGTCGCGCCGCAGCCAGAGGATATATTGCGAGGCCTCGGACTGTGCGCCGCCCGCGGCCATTTCGCGCTGGAAGGGGATGGGGTGCACGCCGTTGAGGATCACAAGGTGGCTGACGCGATCGGGGTAGCGGGCGGCCAGCACATAGGCGACCGAGGCCCCCCAGTCATGGCCGATCACTGTGACCGGCCCGCCGCCCAGATGATCGATCAGTGCGACCATATCGCCCACCAGTTTGCCGGTGGCATAATCCGCCACAGCGGCGGGTGCCCAGCTTTGGCCATAGCCGCGCTGATCCGGTGCGATGCAGCGAAAGCGGTCCGACAGGCGCGCCGCGACCTCGGCCCATGCGCCAGAATATTCGGGAAAGCCGTGCAGCATCAACAGGATCGGTGCATCGGGCGGCCCGCATTCCAGATAGTGGAAAGGGTGGCCGTTCAGCTGGATATGGTGGTTTTGCATATCGCTATCCATGGGGAGTTCCGCGCAAAACAAGCCGCCCCTTGCGGGACGGCTTTGGGTGTCATTCCGGCTGCAGCGTTTCAAACCGCAACCCGGCGGCTGTGCGCGGCGCAAAGCCCGCCCAATAGCTGTGGTCATCCTTTGGGGTGCCATCCTCGTTCAACGACACAACGCCATCGGCGGCATCGGGCACCAGATCGAAATACGCGGCCTTGTCCGCATCGCCCTTCAGGTGCAGGTCCAGAAAGCCGGTGGCGAAATGCTGCGCGATATTGTTCATGCGCAACGTGTCCCAGACAGGATCGGCGTAATGGTCAAACGGGATGAAGTTCAGCCCTTCCACGGCTTGCCAGCTTTCGACAGGGGCGGGCATCGGCGCTGCGGCATTGTGATTGGCGTTCACGAATGTCAGCAGGTGGCGCGTGGTGCCGGTGGCCTGTTCAAAGATCTGGCGCATGGCGGGATAGATCGACACATCATCGACCGATCCGGCCATGATCATCGTGGGTTTGCGCAGATTGGCCAGGCCCGCCTCGTCCCAGAACCCGTGCTGGCGGCCCCATGGGCCAATGGCGATCACTGCCTTGACGCGGTCATCAACGATGGCCTCGTGGCTGTCCGAGCCTGCCAGATTGGCCGCAAGCAATCCTTTGGGCGTGCCCCAAGGCAGCTCTACCGCTGTTTGCGTGACGCCCGCACCACCAAATATCAGCGCGCCGTAGCCGCCCATCGAATAGCCGATGACGCCGGCATTATCCGTGTCGATGATGGCTGCCAGATCGGGGGCTGTTTGCGCCAGGTCCGCCATCCGGTTCAGCACGAAACGCTGATCGCGCGGGCGGTTCAGCAGGGTGGAGCCAAAAGCGGCCTGATCGGAATAGGTGCTGTCGGCATGGTCGATCGCGGCGACGACATAGCCTTTGGAGGCCAGATTCTCGCCCAGATGGGACAGCAGGAAACGGTTGCCGGGATAGCCGTGGCTGATGATGACCAGCGGAAAGCGCCCCTCGGTGGCGGCAGCGGCATCGCGGCTGGCGCGCCCTGACAGGGTGGTTGGCGTGCGGCCATCGCGGATCACCGTCTCATAGGTGGTGTCTGCCGCGGTTCCGTCTGCGGCGGGATACCAGATCTCGAGCGTGAGCGGGCGGTCATATCTGGGCGTTTCGGCATCGGTCACATTCACGATGTCGATCTGATCGGGATGGATCACGTTCAGCGTGCGCACGCCGATGGCATGGCTGCCAAAGGCGGCCAGCGCGGGCGCGTCGGGGCGGGTCTGGTCAATCGGGTTATGGGTGTTCATCTGGGCTGATAATGATCCTGTCACGAGCGGGCTGGCAAGCAGCCCCAAGGCAAGTGCTGCGGTTTTCAGCGGGGTCATGGGTGTCTCCTCCTGTGGGTGGTGTATTGGAACCTGCCCCCGGCCATGGCGCAACCCTTGCCTTTGGTATCGTTGCGTCAGATGCCGGATACTGCGGTTTGATCGGGTTTGATGCGGATCAAGGACCGCCGGGGGTGTTCTGCGCTATGATTGTAACGATTATTGAAAGGAAATTGCCCATGCCATCTGCCCAACTGTCCGCAACGCTTTCAGCGACCGCCGCACCTGAGGTGCCAGCTTTGTCCGATACTGACGCGGGCCAAGCGGCACCAGCACAGCCATCACCGCCGCGCCGCACAGGCAAACAACCGCCTTCGGCGGATCAGGTGCGCCACGCCTTTGAAAGTGGCGAATACCCCTATGATACAGCCATGTCGCGGCGCAGCTATGAGGCGCAGAAGGCGCGGTTGCAGGCGGAATTGCTGAAAGTGCAGCTTTGGGCGCAAGAGACCGGGCAGAAATTTGTGCTGCTGTTCGAGGGGCGCGATGCGGCGGGCAAGGGTGGCACGATCAAGCGCTTTACCGAGCATCTGAACCCCCGCGCAGCACGGGTCGTGGCGTTGAACAAACCCAGCGAGGTGGAGCAGGGGCAATGGTATTTCCAGCGCTATATCAATCACTTGCCTACCGCTGGCGAGATCGTGTTTTTTGACCGCAGCTGGTATAACCGTGCCGGGGTCGAGCGGGTGATGGGCTTTTGCCAGCCGCATGAATATCTTGAATTCATGCGCCAAACCCCCGAGATGGAGCGGATGATCGTCCGCTCTGGGATACAGTTGCGAAAATACTGGTTCTCGGTCACGCAGGATGAACAGTTGGCGCGCTTTGCCAGCCGCCAGACCGATCCGCTGAAACGGTGGAAACTGTCGCCCATCGACAAGGCCAGTCTGGATAAATGGGAAGACTATACCGAGGCGAAAGAGGCGATGTTTTTCTATACCGACACCGCTGATGCCCCTTGGACCGTGGTCAAATCCAACGACAAGAAGCGCGCGCGGCTGAACTGTATGCTGCATTTCCTGCACGGTCTTGACTATCCGGACAAGGACACACGCGTTGTGCATGCGCCCGATCCGCTGATTGTGGGCGGGGCAGGGCATGTGATCCATCGCTCGGAGCATATTCTGGGAAAGGCGCTGCATCCAGAGCAGCGGCGCGGGTGAGCGACACGCAGATTTCAGCCGACATCGGCGCTGATGCGTTGCGGCGCGCGGGCGCCTGCCCTAGAACTTGGGCATGATACGCATTCGCCCTATTCCTGCCGCGCTGGTGTTGATGCTGGCCGCGCCTGTGGCGCAGGCCCACCCGCATATCTTTGTCGAAACGGGGCTGAAGCTGCTGGCCGATGATGACGGGCGGCTGATCGGGGTTGAGGTCAGCTGGACCTATGATGATTTCTATTCGCTGCTGCTGCTGGAGGATATGGGGCTGGACCCTGACGGTGACGGGCAGTTGACGCAGGCGGAACTGGCGCAGCTGGACGGGTTCGACCTGAACTGGATCGAAGGGTATCTAGGCGATCTGTATCTGACGGTGGATCAGGCACAGATCACGTTGGAGCCGCCACAGGGCCGTGGCACGGATGTTGTGGCGGGGCAGATCGTCTCGCGGCACTTTCGCGGCTTTGCGCCTGTCAGTGGCACCGTGGTGGTCAAAGCCTATGATCCGACATTCTATACCGCCTATGACCTGCAAGGCGGCGTGACGGTTCCGGACGGGTGCAAGGTGGTGGTGGAACCGGCCAATCTGGACCGTGCCTATACGATGGTGGAAGAGGCGCTTTATGCCAATCCCGCCATGCCGGATGATGAATTTCCCGAAGTGGGTGAGGCCTTTGCCGATGTGGTCGAGGTGACATGCAGCGGTTGATGCGGGCCCCGTTTGCGCTCATGGCTTTGGTGCTGCTGGCGGCGCTGGCCTATTGGTTATGGGGCATGGGCGGTGTCACGCTGTTGGAACGCTGGGCGGCGTCTGGCCAGCGTGATGCGCAAAATGCCATGGCGGGGTTTCTGCGGCGGCTGCGTGCGGGCGATAATGCGGCGCTGCTGGGGCTGCTGGGGTTTTGCTTTGCCTATGGCTTTTTTCATGCGGCTGGGCCGGGGCATGGCAAGGTCTTGATCGGCGGCTACGGTTTGGGGCGGCGTGTCCCGGTCGGGCGGCTGGCCGGGCTGGCGGTTGCGTCAAGTCTGGCGCAGGCGGCAACGGCGGTGGTTCTGGTCTATACCGGTGTTTTCGTGCTGGACTGGTCGCGCACGCAGATGGTGGATACGGCCGAGGCATGGCTGGCGCCGCTGAGCTATGTGTTGATCGGCATGGTCGGGGCGTGGCTGTTGCTGCGCGGCGCGTGCAAGCTGTGGGCGCAGTGGTGGGCAGAGGGGCAGCCCTATCAGGATGGGCAAGGCGAGGAGCAAAGCGAGGAGCACCACCACCACCACCATAGCCATACCCATTCACATGCGGCGGGCGTCTGCGGCGATTGCGGGCATAAACACGGCCCCAGCATGGAAGAGGCCGCCGAGGTCCGGTCGCTGCGCGATGCGCTGGTTCTGATCGGTGCCGTGGCGGTGCGGCCCTGCACCGGGGCGCTGTTTTTGCTGATCCTGACATGGCGCATGGGGATCGATATGGCCGGGATCGCCGGGGCCTTTGTAATGGGGCTGGGCACCGCCAGCGTCACGGTTATGGTAGCGGTGCTGTCTGTAACCGCGCGCGAAAGCGCGCTGGCGCAAATCGTGGGCGGGCCGGCAACCGCGCGCGCCCTGTCGCTGATCGAAATCACGGCAGGGGTTTTGGTTGTGCTGGTCGCGTCCCAGCTTTTCCTGCGCACGATCTGATCCGCCACGATCTGATCCGCCACCTTATCGGCCCTGACGGACCTCTGCGGTGGTTGAGAGCGTATTTCGTTTGATCGGATTCATGCATTCACCTTGCAGAATGAGGCAGCGTTTTCGACGAACAACGCGTTCATTCTGCGGGGTGAGTTCAATTGAACGCAATATGCTCTATTTGACGATCACCTCGTCGCGCACGAACATATTGGCCCAAGCGCGGTCCATCAGTTCGGGGCTCATCTGGTAGGGGATGCCCTCGAACTCGCAGATTGAAATGATCTGATCAATCAGGAATACCGGCTGATAATTGGCATAGACATTGTCGATTGTGGGATATTTGGTTTTCAGCAGATGGATCAGCGTGCCCTCATCCAGCGGCATGCCCTTCTTGCGGGCGACCAGCGCGAATATCTTCAGAAAATTCTCCTGCGAGGGGCCGTCAATCTTGATCTTGTAGAAAATCCGCCGCAGCGCCGCCTGATCGAAAATCTCGTTCGGGTGGAAATTGGTTGAAAACACCACAAGCGTATCAAAGGGCACTTCGAATTTCTCGCCCGATTGCAGCGCCAGAATATCCTTGTTTTCTTCAAGGGGCACAATCCAGCGGTTCACAAGCGATTGCGGCGGCTCGGCCTGTCGGCCAAGGTCATCCACGATAAAGATGCCGCCCGTCGCCTTGAGCTGGAGCGGCGCCTGATAGGTGCGTGCCGTCGGGTTATAGACCAAGTCCAGCATCGACAGGCTGAGTTCCCCGCCAGTGATCACGGTGGGCCGTTCGCAACGCACATAGCGTGTGTCAAAGGTCCGCCGGCGGCGCAGCGAGCCGGGATCATCCATCTCGACCTCGGCCGAGGAATGAACGATCGGATCATAGACCGTGATCACCTGTCCGGCATATTCGATGGCGCGCGGCACATAGATTTTATCGCCCATCGCATCGCGGATCCCGTTCGAGATCGAGGATTTTCCGTTTCCGGGTGGTCCATACATCAGGATCGAGCGGCCCGAACTGACCGCAGGCCCAAGGTTGGACAGCAGATCATCGGGCAGGATCAGGTGGCCCATTGCATTGGTCAACTGGGTGCGGGTGATCTGGATATCGCGGATCGACTGGCGTTTGATCTGTTCGCGGTAGACCGCCAGCGGCACCGGCATTGCGCCGTAATATTCTGATTGCGCCAATGCATCCAGCGCCCGCGCCTTGCCTGCATCGGTCAACTGGTAGCCCATCTCGTTGCCGGAATTGGCGTTCAATGTGCCTGTCGCCTCAAGCAGGCGCTGTTCGCGCGCGATGTCAATCAGCTCTTGCGTGACTTGTCGCGGCAGGCAGATCGCATCGGCCACCTCGCTGACATTATTCACATTCTTGCGGAATATCGTCTTGAGCAGGATGTCGCGCATCATCACCACAGGCAGGCGCATGTCCTCGATGCTGACGGGGGGCGGTGGCGGGGTGACGCGGGTCTGTACGGCGGTGGCCTGAGAGGGCGTTGTCTGCATGTTCATGGGCGTGCCTGTCCGTTATGCGGGTCCGTTGCCTGAGGGCTGGGGTGAAACCTGCCCATATAAAGTGGCAAAAAGATGGAAACACTACGGATTCCGTATCTTGCGGGTGCATCACAGGCGTTCGGCCAGCCTTCGGTTTTGGATAAGGCCGACAGGTCAGCTGCCGTAAAACGCGGCAAGCCCCAGATAGATCGACAGCGTGCTGCCCAGCGACAACCCCATGGGAAAATCTTTCTTGCGGTTCCAGCTGATCCAGCCGGGCGCAAGATCGCGCAGGCGGGTGCGGCCCACAATCCGATGTGTCAGTAACGCTGCCAGCAGGTTGACCGCCAGCAGCATCAGCACGAAACCGGCATCCCCCAGCATCACGAAAGGTGCGGCTGCTGCCGCGAATTTGGCGTCACCCGCGCCAAAGGCACCGGCGGCGTTCAACACGATGCCCAACAGCAAAACCACCACCAGATGCACCAGTTGCAGCGCGAATACACCGAAAGGCAGGACCAGAACCCCGACCACCAGATAGATCGCTGCCAGCATCAGCACGGTCTTGTTCGGGATGCGCATTGCCCGCAGATCGCTGAGAATGACCCAAAAGCAGATCGGCAGGCTGGCCAGAAAGAACCACAACCCTGCCCGTGCGGGCAGATCAAGGGCAAAGACCATCTCGGCGGTGTGGCTGTCATGCAAGGGCAGCATCAGGTCCGCCCCGGTCAGCTGCGGACGTTGTTTTCAAGCGCGGCAAGGCTGCGCACCGCCTCGTCGAAATGTTGCGGATGGGTATCGACCGCATCGCGCAGCAAGCCTTTGGCGGTTTCGATATCACCTTGTTTGACGGCACTCAATCCAAGGGTGTGCAGCAGTTGCGCCCGCTCCAGCTGTGTCATGGGCATCACCGGAAGGCTGTAATTGCGCTGTGCCGCGCGGGCCAGAACAAGGTTGTTCTTGGCGGTGAACAGTTTGTTATCCTGCCGGATCGCATCGGTGAACAGCCGCTCTGCATCGGCATAAGAGCCGCGGGTCAGCTTGGAATAGCCCCAGTTGTTCATCACACCGGCAGGCCGCGTGGTCAGACCCATGGCGATTTCATAAAAACTGTCGGCGCGCTTCCAGTCTTTGTTGGCATCGGCCACCATCGCCTCAAGCCGGTAGCGTTTGAAGGTCTCATAGGTGGGGGGCACTGTGTTCAGGGTGGTTTTGGCACCGTCCCAATCGCCTGCGCGGATCAGCGCATCGGCCAGTTCCACCCGGTCCTCGTTTGTCACCTCGGGATGGGCGATCACCTCGCGCCACGCCGTTGCCGCCTCAGCCGGGCGCTGGGCGCGCACCAGCGATTGCGCAAGGCCGCGTTTCAAATCTATGCGGTCGGGCTTTTCCGCTGTGGTGCGGGTGAAATAAACAACCGCCTCATTCGGATCAGCCACTGTCAGCATGATGTCGCCCAGATTGCTTTCATCCACGACATTCACCGCGTCCATCGCCCGGTCTACATCGTTTCCGCCTGCATTCTGGCATCCCGCCAGACCAAAAAACCCTGTCAGACACAGGGTCAAAAAAACTGGGTGGCGCATGTTTTGCGTCCTTTATTACTGCTCTGCCGTCTTTAAGGTATGCGCCGCAGAAGAAAATCGCTGCTGCCGCGCCGCACCATTTTGTAATCTTGTTCTATAACATCATAGTCCGGATTTTCCGTTTTTGCGAGGGCCAAGCGCAGATTGTCGCGGATTGAGTCACTTTCGCCATTGTCCAGCGCATAGGCGCGGCGGAAAATCTGCTCGGCCTCGGCGGTTTCGCCTTTTTCCATCAGGACAACGCCAAGGTTGTTCCATGTTTGCGGGATCGCCTCATCCGTGGCAATCGCGCGGCGCAACAGCGTTTCGGCCTGTCCCAGCCGCCCCAGCCCCAGATTGGCGCTGCCAAGGGCAGACAGAACATCCACCGTCAACCCCTGCTCATAGGCGGCGCGGGTGAACGCGTTGAGCGCCAGTTCAAATTCCCCCGCCTCCATCAAGCGGTGGCCCACCAGCAGGCCGTCGGCGGCGGGGGCATTGGGGCGGATGCCGGGGGCAAAGGGGCTGTCACGCGACATGCCAACGCCGCCCGGTGAACAGGCGGCGAGGGTCAGGATGATCCCCAGAATGGATGCGGATCGCGTTCCGCGCGGGCGTGATGCCATGATACGCTTACATATTCCCCAGATTCTGAATCCCCACCACCGACGGTCCGACCAGAATGACCAGCAGTGGTGGCACGGTCAGCATCATAGTGACAAGTGTCATCTTGGTAGGCAACTTGTTTGCCTTCTCTTCGGCCCGCATCACGCGCTTGTCACGCATTTCTTCGGCATAGACGCGCAGCGCCTCGGCGATCGAGGTGCCAAAGGTGGCCGATTGCACCAGAACGGTGACAAAGCTGGAAATATCGGCCACGCCGCAGCGTTCACCCATATCGGCCAGAACCGTGGGCTTGTCCTTGCCGGCCTTGATCTCGTAGCTGACAATTTCGAACTCATCCGAAAGGGACGGGTAGGAGGCGCGCAATTCGCGCGAGACCCGGATGATGGACTGGTCCAGCGACTGGCCCGCCTCAACGCAGACCAGCATCATATCCAGCGCATCGGGAAAGCCTGATGTGATCTCTTCCTTGCGTTCGGCCTGCCGTTTTGTGACCCAGTATTTGGGGATCATATAGCCCACAACGCCCGGCCCCAGAATATACATCATGGCGTCTTGGGTCGTGGTGTCGGGCAGACCTGCCAGCTTCAAAAGGTAATAGATCACGCCAAGGATCAGAAACAGGATACCAAGCGCAAATTGCGCAAAATGGAAGATTCGCACAGCTTCCTTGCTGCGATAGCCCGCCTGCATCAACTTTTTGCGGATGCTGGAGTATTCTTCCTCATTTTGTGGTTCAAGGAAGGTGGCGTATTTCTGCAGCTTGTCATTGCCTTTGGCCGTGCGCAGCGCCTTGCCCGCCGTGGCTGTGTTGCGCGGGCCAGCCGCGTTTTCGCGCAGTTTCTCCAGCGGGTCTTTGCGCTGGTTCAGCATCATCGGAATCGTGGCAAGGATCAGGATAAGGCCAAGCCCGCCCATCAGGAGGAAAGGCCCCATTTCCCCGAAATTGTCTGTCATGAGGGTGTTGATGAAATCCATGTCAGCTTCCTCAGACTTTGATATCGGTCAGAATGCGCATCACGATCATATTCGCCGCCAGAAACAGCCCCACGCCGATACAGGCCGGGATGAACCACGGGTGATCCAGCACATCGTCATAATAGGTAGGATCCAGCACATTGATCGCGATCAGCGCCACGATGGGAAAGGCGGACAGGAATTTGCCGGACCATTGCGCCTCGGCGGTGATGGCCTTGACGCGGCGGAACAGGCGGAAACGCGCACGGATCACGCGGCTGAGACCTGCCAGAATCTCGGCCAGATTACCGCCTGACTGCTGCTGGATGGTCACGGCCACGGCCAGAAAGCGCAAATCCTGCATATCCAACCGCTCGGCCATATCCTTGAGGGCTTCGCCAAGATCACGGCCATAGGCGGCCTCGTCGGCGATGATGCCGAATTCTGTGGCCAGCGGGTCTGCCACCTCTTTGGCGACGATCTGGATCGCGGATGAGAACGGATGCCCCACACGCAAGGACCGCACCATCAGCTCCACAGCATCGGGTAGCTGTTCCTCGATCATGCCGATGCGTTTCTTGGCCTTTGAATTGACCCAGAAATACACCCCGCCAACACCCATCCCGACCGACAGCATCGCGCGGATCGGGGGTTCTGTTTTGGTGCCGATGGTCAGGGCCAGAAACGTCATGACGCTGACGCCGCCCATGATCATGATCAACTGCATGGGCGTAAAGGCGATGGCGGCCTTTTGCGCGCGATCCGCCAGCATGGAATAAAGCGGGATCGAGCGTGAATTCATGTGCTGGCGCATTTCCTTGCGCAGCGTTTCCATCACCTCATCGCGGCGGGTGCCTTTTTCCAGCATTTCCAGCCGCCGGTTCACGCGGCTGTTCAGGCTGATCGATTTGCCGAAAACCGTCAGATACAGACCCTCGACCAGCACCAGAACGCCGAAGAAGATCAACCCGTAGATAAGCGGTTCGATGCTGAGGGTCATGGGATTACTCCGCTGCTATGGGCTCAAAAATGGAGGCGGGCAAATCATAGCCCCACAGGCGGAACCGCTCTGAGAAGTGACTGCGCACCCCGGTGGCAGTGAAGTGGCCGATGATCTTGTTCTCAGGGGTCAGGCCAACGCGTTGGAAGCGGAAAACCTCTTGCATCGAGATCACTTCGCCCTCCATCCCGGTGATTTCCGTGATCGAGGTCATGCGGCGGCTCCCGTCCTGCAGGCGGTTGGCCTGCACGATCAGGTTCACAGCGCTGGCGATCTGGCTGCGCACCGCCTTGATCGGCATTTCTATCCCGGCCATGGCGATCATGTTTTCCAAACGGCTGACACCATCGCGGGCCGAGTTGGCGTGAATCGTGGTCATTGATCCGTCATGGCCCGTGTTCATGGCCTGCAACATGTCAATCACCTCTTCGCCGCGGGTTTCGCC
>JBLRWJ010000043.1:0-19466 GCA_047921315.1 Rhodobacterales bacterium
CTAATTCGTGAACACATCCACACGCGGCAGCCCTGTCAGCGGCGCGTCCAGCATCCGCATCGCCGACAGCGACAATCTGCTGCCACCCGATGCGGGGCCGTCAATCGGGATCAGGTCCAGATTGAGCCGCCGCCCGTTGGGGCGATACAGCACGCTGCCGCGTGTCGGGCTGCTGACCAGCGGCGTTTCCATCCAGAATCCCGGCCGCGCCGGATCCCCCAGCGAGGCGACAGTGCTGCCGATGGACCCCGACGCAGCCGCTGGCGGCGCAACAGCGGCTTGCCGTTCCTCTGTGCTGGCGCGGTCAAAATCATCCACCGTGCGCGGCGCCCCTGTCAAAGGGGGGCGGGTGCTGGTGGGCGGCGCGGCCACAGTGGCGGTTGCTGTGCTCGGGGCCGGGCTGGGCGGGGTGAATGCAAACTCGGCACAGCCCGCCAAAAGCAGGGCACAGGCCGAAAGGGACAGGTATCTGATGTTCATCCGGCCAATCTAGGCCGCAAGTTCAGGCCACGCAATCGCACAATCCCCCTTGCTCAGACTTCCGCCGATCCTTACATTCCAGGCATGGATCATAGCCTTGCCCCCACCGCCAGAACGCCCCTGATTGACCCGTTTCAGCGGGCCATCACCTATTTGCGCGTCTCGGTCACGGATCGCTGCGATTTTCGCTGCGTCTACTGCATGTCGGAAAACATGACCTTTCTGCCCAAGACGCAGCTTTTGACGCTGGAGGAGTTGGACATCATGTGCAGCACCTTCATCGGGCTGGGTGTGGAAAAGCTGCGCATCACGGGGGGGGAGCCGTTGGTGCGCAAGGGGATCATGACATTCTTTGACGCGATGACCCGGCATCTGGACAGCGGCGCGCTGCGCGAATTGACGCTGACGACCAATGGCAGCCAGTTGGAGAAATTCGCCCCCGCGCTTGCGGCGGCGGGCGTGCGGCGGATCAATGTCTCGCTTGATACGCTGGATGATGCGAAATTTGCCGATATCACGCGCTGGGGCCGCCTGCCCCAAGTGTTGCGCGGCATTGATGCGGCGCAACGGGCCGGGCTACGCGTCAAGATCAACACCGTGGCGCTGAAAGGCTTTAACGAGGATGAGTTGTTCTCGCTTGCCGCATGGTGCGCGGAACGTGACATGGACCTGACCTTTATCGAGGTCATGCCGATGGGCGATATCGGCAATGAGGACCGTCTGGATCAATATTGGCCGCTGCGCGATCTGCGCGCGCGGCTGGCCGAACGCTTTACCCTGACAGATCTGGCCGAGCGTACAGGCGGGCCTGCGCGCTATGTCCGGCTGGAGGAGACCGGCCAGAAGATCGGCTTTATCACGCCGCTGACGCATAATTTCTGCGAAAGCTGCAACCGCGTGCGCCTGACCTGCACCGGAGAGTTGTATATGTGTCTGGGTCAGGAAGACATGGCCGATCTGCGCGCGCCCTTGCGGGCCAATCCCAGCGATGCGGAGGCGCTGGAACAGGCGATCCGTGCCGCGATCCGCTTGAAACCGAAAGGGCATGATTTCGATTATTCGCGGCAAGTGGTAGACGGGAAAATGTCCCGCCACATGAGCCACACCGGCGGATGACCATCTGATGGCGGGCGGTCACGCCCCTGTGTCTGCCCCGGCCCCTGAACCGGGGCTGACCTTGGTGTTACGGCTGTATCTTGCGGCCTCGGCGGCGGTGCCGTGGCTGTTGGCACGGCTGGCGCGCAACGGGCATGCCGCGCAAGGGGCCGATGCCGCGCGCCTGCCTGAACGCTTTGGCAAACCCGGTGCGATGCGCGCCACGGGGCGGCTGATCTGGATCAACGCCGCCTCTGTGGGTGAGGTGGCCTCAAGCCTTGATCTGGCGCGTGATCTGGCCGATGCGACCGGCGCGCAGATCATGTTCACCACCACCACCGCCACCGGGGCTGAAACCTTGGCAAGACGCCTGCCGCAGGCGATCCACCAGTTCCAGCCCATTGATACGCCTGCGGCGGTGCGCCGTTTTCTGGACCATTGGAAGCCCGATCTGGCGCTGTTCATGGAGAATGATCTGTGGCCACGGCTGATGATCGAAACGGATCGGCGCGGTATTCCCATTGCGGTGATCAACGCCCGCGCCTCGCGCACACGCGGGCGCGCGCCGCGATCTGTGGCCGCTTTGCTGGGGCGTGCGGCGCTGATCAGCACACAAGACAGCCAGACCGCCCGACAGATCCTTGGGCTGGGGCTTGATCCGGCGCGGATCATCGACACCGGTGATCTGAAAGCCGCCGCCACCCCCTTGCCCGCCGATCCCGGCGCGCTGGACCGCCTGAAAGCCGCCATTCAGGACCGTCCTGTCTGGATTGCCGCCTCGACCCATCCCGGCGATGAGGCGGCGGCCATCACCGCGCATCAGGCCGCGTTGCGCCGCCACCCCGATCTGTTGATGATCGTGATCCCGCGCCATCCCGTCCGCGGGGCCGAGGTGTCAGACCTGCTATCCGCTGCCGGGATGGCCCATCAACGGCGCAGCCTTGATGCGTTGCCAGACAGCAAGGCCCAAGCCTATCTGGCCGATACTCTGGGCGAAATGGGGGTGTTTTACCGCATCGCGCCGCTGGTCTTTCTGGGGGGGTCTTTTGCATCAGAGGGCGGGCATAACCCCTATGAACCGGCGATGCTGGGGGCTGCGGTGCTGCACGGACCGAATGTTGCCAATTTCGCCACAGCCTATGACGGGTTGACCCAGGCGGGTCTGGCCACGCGCGTAACGGATGCCGATGATCTGGGCGCGCAGATCGCCCGCCTGATCCATAGTGCGGACCTGCTGCGGATGACCCAGCACGCAAAGGCGCTGTCACATAACCGCCAAAGCGCGCGCCAGACAGTGCTGGCGCGCCTGATCCCTTTGCTGGATCACCCTTGACCGCGTTCAGGCGGCGGGCATCCGGCGTTCCACAATCTCGGCCCACCAGCTGCAGCCCACCGGAATCGCATCATCGTTGAAGTTGTATTCCGGGTGATGCACCTGCGCGCCGGGGCCGTTGCCGACAAGGATATAGGCGCCGGGGCGTTCTTCCAGCATGAAGGCGAAATCCTCACCGCCCATGACCAACGGGGCCTCGATGACATTGCCGCTCACATCATGCGCCACATCGCGGGCGAACGCGGTCTGTTCTTCGGAATTGACCATGACCGGATAGCCGCGATGGTAATCCACCTCGGCCACACCGCCAAACATCGCGCCGGTGGCGGCGGCGATTTCCTTGATCCGGCGTTCCGCCATATCGCGGTTCTCAACGCTTTGGGTGCGCACGGTGCCCTTGATATGCACCTTTTGCGGGATCACGTTGAACGCGGTTGACGAGGTCTGGAACGAGGTGACAGAGACCACGATCTGGCTGACCGGATCGGCATTGCGGCTGGCGATGGTCTGCAAGGACAGCACCAGTTGCGCGGCCATGACGGTGGTATCCACCGTTTCCTGCGGGCGCGCGGCATGGCCGCCCTTGCCCTCGACATAGATGTCAAACTGATCCGTGGCCGCAAAGAACGGGCCAGAGCGGATCGCAAAATGGCCCACAGGCAGGTTGGGCATATTGTGCATCCCGTAAACCTCCTGAATGTTCCAGCGGTCCATCATCCCGTCTTCGCACATCTCGCGGCCACCGCCGCCCCCTTCTTCGGCGGGCTGGAAGATGACCACCACGGTACCGTCGAAATTGCGGGTCTCGGCCAGATATTTGGCGGCGCCCAGCAGCATGGCGGTGTGCCCGTCATGCCCGCAGGCATGCATCGCGCCGGGTGTCTTGGAGGCATAGGGCAGGCCCGTCGCTTCGAGAATCGGCAAAGCATCCATATCGGCGCGCAGGCCGATGACCTTGCCGGATGTGTCGGTCTTGCCCTTGATCACGGCCACAACACCCGTGCGCCCGATGCCGGGCGTCACCTCATCACAGCCAAAGGCCGCCAGCTTTTCCGCCACAAGAGCCGAGGTGCGATGCGTCTCGAACAGGATCTCGGGGTTTTCGTGCAAATCGCGCCGCCAGGCGGTGACTTCATCCTGCATTTCTGCAAAGCGGTTTTTAATCGGCATGGGTCTTCCTTTTTCGTCGTTTCTTGACAGCAGGCGACAGCGCCCGCCGCTTCAGGATCAGAGCCGTTCCAGCAGACGGTGCATGAAATCATGGCCTGCGTCGAACTGCGCCTTGGTGATGTATTCGTTGGGCTGATGCGCCTGTGCAATATCGCCGGGGCCGCAGACCACAGCGGAATAGCCGCGTTCCTGAAACTGCCCCGCCTCGGTGCCATAGCTGACAACATGGCCGCCATTATCGCCGGTGATGGCGCGCACCAGCATTTCGGCCTCGCCCTCCTGTTCGGGCTTGAGGGCGGGCACCTCGAATTTTTCGGTGATGTCGATGCGCGCTTCGGGATGGACCGCCTGCATCTCGGCCTCCACCTCGCGCACGCGCGCCAGATAGAGATCGCGCCAGTCCGACAGGTTTTCGCCGGCAACGGCGCGGAAATCCATGCCAAAGCGGCAATCCTTGGCGGTGATATTATGCGCGGTGCCGCCCTGAATGGTGCCCACATGCGCCGTGGTCCAAGGCGGATCAAACATCGCGGCCAGCGGTGCGGGCGTGCGCGCCATGTTTTCGGCATTCACCTGATTGGCCCATTCGATCAGCTTGGCCCCATACATGATCGCATTGACGCCGGTATGCATGATCGAGCTGTGCACCTCAAAGCCGACAATATGGGTCCAGAACCCCTGCCCGCCCTTGTGACCAGTGACCGCCTTCATCATCGACGGCTCGCCCACGATCACGGCAGAGGCTTTGGGCAAAACCTCCAGCATGCGGTCAATCATCGGCGGCGCGCCCACGCATCCCACTTCCTCATCATAGCTGAGCGCCAGTTGCAGCGGGCGCTTGACGCCGCGATGATGCGCCTCGACCAAGGCCCAGATCGCCAGCGCGTCAAAGCCCTTCATGTCACAGGTACCGCGCCCGAAATATTTGCCGTCACGCTCTACCACCGTGAAGGGATCATCGGCCCAAGGCTGGCCGTCCACCGGCACCACATCGGTATGTCCCGACAGGACAAGCCCGCCTGCCACCGCGGGGCCGACATGGGCAAACAACGCCGCTTTTTCGTTATCATCGTTGTAATGGCGATGCGCGGTGATGCCGTGACTGTTGAGGTATTCCTCGACCCAGTCAACCAAAGGCAGGTTGCTGTCACGGCTGATCGTGGGAAAGCTGACCAGCTTTTCCATAAGCTGGAAGGGGGTCATTCTGGTAGTCATATTATCCTCGGTCCTGTGTCAGTAGCCGCTATCCGTGGTCAGCACGAAATGGCCTTTGGACACTTCCATATAGGTCGATGGGGCCGGTTCATAGGTGACCGGATGCATCGGTGACGGAATCGGTTTGAAATTCAGATCCCTTTCGGTCTTGCGCTGGCGGGGGTCTGCCACAGGAACGGCCTTCATCAGCGCGCGGGTATAGGGGTGTTGCGGGTTCTCGAACACCGCCTGCCGTGATCCCATTTCGACGATCCGCCCCAGATACATCACGCCCACATCATGGCTGACCCGTTCCACCACGGCCATATCATGGCTGATGAACAGGAAAGACAGGCCCAGGTCGGCCTGCAATTCCATCATCAGGTTGAGAACCTGCGCCTGCACCGACACATCAAGGGCAGACACGGCCTCATCCGCGATGATCAGCTTCGGGTTCAGCGCCAGCGCCCGCGCGATCGCCACGCGCTGGCGCTGCCCACCGGACAATTCATGCGGATAGCGGCGCATGAAATTGCGCGGCAGATGCACCCTGTCAAACAGATCGGCCACTTTATCGGTCAGCGCGCTGCCCTGATGCGTGCCGAAATTGCGCAACGGTTCGGCCACCTGATCGGACAGTTGCATCTGCGGGTTCAGGCTGGCGAACGGATCTTGGAACACCATCTGCATGTCCTGCCGTGCACGCCGCAGCGCGCGCGCATCCAGCGCCATGATATCGGTCCCATCCAGCATGACCGCGCCTGATAGCGGCTCTACCAGCCGCAGGATCGACCGGCCACAGGTGGATTTACCGCAGCCGCTTTCACCCACCAGCGACAGGGTGCGCCCTTTGTTCAGGGTGAAGGACACATCCTCGACCGCATGGACATTGGCCACGGTGCGGCGGAACAGCCCGCCGCGCACGGCAAAGCGGGTGGTCAGGTTCTTGACCGTCAAAAGCGGCGTATCCGTGCCGGGGATCGGCTGCGCGGCGGGGCCTGTCGCGCCCAGCAGGCGCATCGGTTCGGGCAGCGCCTTGCCCGTCATCTCGCCCAGCCTTGGCACAGCAGACAGCAGCGCCTTGGTATAATCATGCTGCGGGGTCTCGAAAATCTCCTGCACCGTGCCTTCTTCGACCTTGTTGCCACGGAACATGACCACAACGCGGTCCGCCATCTGCGCCACCACCGCCATATCATGCGTGATGAACATGACCGCCGTGCCCGTTTCACGCTTGAGCCGGTCGATCAGGGCCAGAATCTCGGCCTGAATGGTCACATCCAGCGCGGTTGTCGGTTCATCCGCGATCAGCAGGCGCGGTTCGCAGGCAAGCGCCATGGCGATCACAACCCGCTGGCGCATCCCGCCGCTCAATTCATGGGGATATTGCTGCAACCGCCGCTCCGGTTCGGGGATGCGGACTTGTTTCAAAAGATCAAGCGCGCGGCTCTCTGCCTCATTTTTAGTCATTCCCTTGTGCAGCCGCAGCCCTTCTGTCAGCTGCCGTCCGACGGTAAAGACCGGATTGAGGGCGGTCATCGGCTCTTGGAAGATCATCCCGATCTCATTGCCGCGAATCGTGCGCATCAGATCCTGATCGGTTTTGCCAAGGTCGATCTGGCCGCCTGACTTACGCTCGAACAGCAGCCGCCCGCCTGCAATCGTGCCGCCGCCAAACTCCACCAGACGCATCAAAGACAGGCTCGATACAGACTTGCCAGAGCCGGATTCCCCAACAACGCATACGGTTTCGCCGGGATTGATGTTGAAGGACACATCCTCGACACCCACAACGGGGCCATCCTTTGTCTGGAATTCCACCCGAAGGTTTTCGATCCTCGCGATGGGCTGGTCGAGCATGGCGTGTGTCCTGTGTCCGGAGTTTCGGTCCCTGACGCTACAGACAGCGATCTTGCACTGTCAAACCCCTTCGCACCGCGAGACAGATTTCGTGACAAGACGGGATGCAATAAAAACCTGTGCTTGATTTTTCAACTTGAACAGTTTGTGATGACCGGCATCCAAGGGGAGATGCCTGCCTTCAGGCATCGCAACCGCCCTTGGGCATCAAAGCATGTGCCATGGTCCTGCAGGGGCCGGACACAAAAAACAAGAGACACGGTCCGTGTCCAACATGGAGTAAGAAATGACCCTGAAAACAACCCTGCTTGGCGCGGCAGCCCTTGTCGCCCTCGCCCCGGCAGCCTTTGCCGAGCGCGGCGCGGACGGCCATGTGAACATCATCTACTGGCAAGCTCCTTCGATCCTGAACCCCTATCTGTCGGGCGGCACCAAGGATCTCGAATCAGCCTCGATGATCATTGAACCGCTGGGTCGCTATAACGAGACCGGAGAAATGGTGCCCTTTCTGGCCGCCGAAATCCCGACACTGGAAAATGGCGGCGTGAACGAAGACCTGACCGAAATCACATGGACGCTGAAGCCCGGCCTGTTGTGGTCTGATGGCACGCCGGTGACGGCCAATGATGTGAAATTCAGCGCCGAATATTGCATGCATCCCGAAGGCGGCTGCGCGCAGGCGGCCAAATTTGAAGGCGTCAGCGCCATTGACGTGATCGACGATCTGACCGTCAAGGTCACATTCTCGGAATCAAAGCCCAACCCCTATGGCCCCTTCATGGGCGCGCAATCCCCGATCATTCAGGCTGCACAATTCGCCGATTGTCTGGGCGCCAGGGCCCCCGAATGCACGCAGGCGAATTTCAACCCCATCGGCACCGGCCCTTTCCGGGTGACGGAATTCCGCCCCAATGACGTGATCTCGCTTGAGGCGAACCCCAATTACCGTGATCCGGCCAAGCCCGCATTTGCCACCATGACCTTCAAAGGTGGCGGCGATGCCACTGCCGCGGGCCGCGCCGTGCTGGAAACGGGTGAATTCGATTACGCATGGAACCTGCAGCTTGCCCCCGAGGTGATCGAACAGATGGCCGCAGGCGGCAAGGGCCAGACCATCGCGGCTTTCGGCTCTTTGGTGGAACGGATCATGGTGAACATGACCAACCCGTCCTCTTCCCTGCCAGAGGGGGAACGCTCCACCGCGAAGCATCCGCATCCCTTCCTGACAGATCCGGCTGTGCGCAAGGCGCTGTCCATGGCGATTGACCGCGACCTGCTGGTTGAGATCGGCTATGGTCAGGCGGGCCGTGCGACCTGCAACCTTGTCCCCGCGCCTGCCCTTTATGCATCCGACAATACCGATTGTCTGGTCCATGACATGGCCGGTGCCAATGCCCTGCTGGACGAGGCGGGCTGGACCCGTGGTGCCGGTGGCATCCGCGAAAAGGACGGCGTGCGCCTGTCCTTGCTGTTCCAGACATCCACCAATGCCGTGCGTCAGGATTTCCAGGCCCTGATCAAACAGTGGTGGGACGAGTTGGGCGTTGAGACCGAGCTGCGCAATGTCAGCGCGTCCGTGTTCTTTGGCGGTGATCCCGGCAGCCCCGATACGTTCCAGAAATTCTATGCCGATCTGGAAATGTACGCCAACAACTTTGACGGCACCGATCCCGAGGCCTATCTGGCGGCGCAGCTTTGCTCCAAGGCGCCACGTCCCGAAACCCAGTGGCAGGGCGAGAACATCACCCGTTTCTGTGATCCGGAATATGACGCATTGGTCGCCGAACTTGGCCGCACAGGCGAGCTGGAAAAGCGCGGCGAGATTGCCCGCAAGCTCAATGACATGGTCACCAAGGAAAGCAATGTCATCATCCCGCTGGTGGATCGTGGCCGCGTTTCGGCCCATTCCAACACGCTGGGTGGCGTGGTCCTGAACACATGGGACAGCGAATTGTGGAACGTGGCCGACTGGTACCGCATCAAGTAAGCGCCTGACATCGCGGCCTCGTCCCCCCTATCCGGGGGCGGGGCCGTTCGTTTTCCGGTAAACCTCACCGCGAGTCGCAAAGGCGTCGTCCATGCTGACCTTTACCATCCGGCGACTGGTTCTGGCCGTCCCGACCCTGTTATTCATTGCCCTTGTCATCTTCATGCTGCTGCAACTGGCCCCCGGTGATCCGATGGCGCAGGTGCCGCTGACCGTGCCGCCCGAAGTCAAGGAACGGATGCGCGAGGCGCTGGGCCTGGGTGCCCCGGCGCATATCCAGTTTTTCAAATGGATCGTGCAATTCTTCTGGATCGAACCGCAGGTTCTGATCGACCATATCTTTGGCACCAGCTTTTCCGAGGGCAAGCTGCGCGTGCTGTCATGGCAGACCCGCAGCCCCGTGATGGATATCGTGGTGCAGCGCCTGCCGCAAACCCTGTGGGTTGTGGGCATGTCCTATGTGCTGGGGGTGATGATCGCCCTGCCCATCGGCATCTATTCGGCCTACCGGCAATATTCGGCCTTTGACCAGATCGGCACATTCGTGTCGATGGTCGGCTTTTCGGTGCCCACCTTCTTTACCGGCGTTTTGCTGATCGTGATCTTTTCGGTCAATCTGGGCTGGTTTCCATCCATCTATGACACCACGCATAAAGTGACGAACTGGGACAGTTTCGTGTTCCAGATCAAGCAGATGATCATGCCTGTCTTTGTTCTGGCACTGTATAACGCGGCGCAAATCAGCCGTTTCATGCGCGCCTCCATGCTCGACAACCTCAATCAGGATTACGTCCGCACCGCCCGCGCCAAGGGTCTGGGCGAGAAAACCGTGGTGCTGGTGCATGTGCTGCGCAATTCGATGATCCCTGTGGTCACCGTGATCGCGCTGGGGGTGCCGCAGGTATTTGGCGGGGCCATCATCACCGAACAGGTGTTCAAGGTGAACGGTCTGGGCCAGCTTCTGATCACCTCGATCGAGGCGAATGATCTGCCGATGGTGCAAACGCTCACATTCATTTTCGCGTTGCTGATTGTGGTGTTCAACCTGATTGCCGATGTGCTTTACGGCATTCTTGACCCGAGGATTCGCTATGACTGAGTTGATCAACCAGCCGGTCCCCTCGGCCCCGCCCCGCAGCCAATGGCGCGATATCTGGGACCAGTTCAAAACCCATAAAGGCGCGCTGCTGGGCGGGATCGTGTTCTTTCTGATCGTGTTGACGGTCTTTATCGGCCCATGGCTCTGGCCCTATGACGCAACCTTTATCGACATCCGGTCGCGCAATCAGGGGCCAAGCTGGTCACATCCGCTGGGCACGGATCAGTTGGGCCGTGACATGCTGGCGCGGATGATGCGGGGGGGGCAGACCTCGGTTTCCGTCGGGATCACCGCGATGCTGCTGGCGCTGGTGCTGGGCAGCCTGATCGGGGTGTTGGCGGGGTTTTTCAAAAGCCTCGACAATATCCTGATGCGCCTGACCGATCTGTTTCTGGCACTGCCCTTGCTGCCGCTGATCCTTGTGATGGTGCTGCTGTTCCGCGAGCCGCTGAATGCCGCCTTCGGGCCTGAGACAGGGATTTTCATCCTGATCGTGACTGCCATCGGTATCACAAGCTGGATGCCCACGGCACGGATCGTGCGCGGCGATGTGCTGACCCTGAAGGAGCGGGAATTCGTGCTGGCGGCGCGGTCTATCGGGACCACGAATTTCCGCATGATCACGCGCCATGTGTTGCCCAATGTGATGTCACCGATCATGGTCTCGGCCACGCTGGGCATCGCCAATGCGATCATTACCGAGAGCGCGCTGTCCTTCCTTGGCCTTGGCTTTCCACCCGATTTCCCGACATGGGGGCGACTGTTATTCGATGCGGTGGATTACATGCAGCAACATCCGCAGCGCGTGCTGTGGCCCGGTATGGCGATTTCCCTGACCGTGCTCAGCGTCAATTATCTGGGCGATGGCCTGCGCGATGCGCTGGACCCGCGCATTCGTGGCCGCTAGGGCGCAGCCCTGCGCAAATAAGGACAGGCAGACGGCCCGCAGCACCCGCGCGGGCCGTCTTTTTTGAGCGACCGCCCAGAGCGGACAAACAGACCATTCCGATCAGAAAAATCAGAAAAATGTCCCGCTTGGCTGCTGCTGCATCAGCCCAGACACACTTGATTATAAAGGGGCTGCCGTCCATTCGGGACAAAATTCCTGTTCAGGCGGAGAAACACAGTGTTTGAATCCCTCGGCTTTGAAACCCTGACCGCGCCCCAGGCTGCCGTATGGTTTGCCCTGTCGCTTGGCGTGGCTTTTGGCGTTCTGGCGCAGATCACGCGGTTTTGCTTTCGCCGCTCACTTGTCGGGGCAGACCGTAAACAGGCGGCGGGCGTCTGGCTGACAGCACTGGCCGTGGCCGTTCTGGGCACGCAGGGCGCAGTGGCTGCCGGCTGGATCAGCTTTGGCGATCATCGCTTGATGGCGGGCGATCTGCCCGTGCTGGCGATCATCGCGGGCGGGCTGCTCTTTGGCGCAGGCATGGTGCTGACACGCGGCTGTGTCTCGCGCCTGACGGTGCTGACAGGCTCGGGCAATCTGCGCGCCGCTTTGGTGCTGGTGGTCTTTGCTGTGGTGGCACATGCCACGCTCAAGGGCGTTCTGGCCCCGTTGCGCACCACGATCGGGTCCGTCACCATAGCGCTGGACAGCACAGCCCTGCCCGGTGCGCCGCTGTTTTGGGCGGGTTTGATCGGGGTTGTGGCCCTGATCGTCGCGCTGCGCTCTGGTAACAGCCTTGGCATGCTGGCGCTGGCCGCGCTGATCGGCGCGCTGGTGCCGCTGGGCTGGGTTGGCACCGGCTATGTGCTGTTTGATGATTTCGACCCGATCGCAATGGAAAGCCTGTCTTTCACATCGGCTGCGGCGGATGCGCTGTTCTACACTGTCGCCTCCAGCTCCATCTCGGCCAATTTCGGCGTGGCCCTGATTGCTGCGGTGGCCCTTGGCGCATTGCTCAGCAGCCTGATCCGCCGCGAATTTGTCTGGCAAAGCTTCGCCACACCCCGCGAAACAGGGCGCTACCTGTCCGGTGCCAGCCTGATGGGCGTGGGCGGTGTGCTGGCGGGCGGCTGCACCGTGGGCGCGGGCCTGTCCGGCATCCCGACCCTGTCCATCGCGGCCATTCTGGCGATTGCCGCCATCGCGGCGGGCGGTCTGATCACGGAACGGCTGCTTAATGCAGGCTCTTCTGCACGCGGCGCACAAGCCACCAGACAAGCAACATTACCGGCAGAATAAGCGCCGCTGTCATCGTCCCCTTGCTGATATCCAACGCCTCGGCAAGGGGATAGACCGCGTAAGACATCAGCGACACGGCGTAATAGCTGATCGCCACAACAGACAGCCCCTCAACCGTTTTTTGCAAGCGCAGCTGCATATCCGCGCGCATATTCATGCTTTCCAGCAAAGACTGGTTCTGCGCCGAGCGTTCGACATCCACCCTTGTGCGCAGCAATTCCCCCGCGCGCATGGCGCGGTCGGCCATCGCCGCCAGCCGCGCCTGTGAGGCCTTGACCGTGCGCATCGCCGGATCATAGCGGCGCATCATGAATTCGCCAAAGGTCTGCCGCCCGTCAAAGCGCACCTCGCGCAGCACCTCGATCCGCTGATGCACGATCGCCTCATAGGCGGCAGCGGCCCCAAAGCGGAACGCGGCGCGGGCGACCTTGTTCTCCAGCATGGCCGACACTTCCAACAGGCCCGCCAAGGTCTCATCCGCAGGCTTTTCGTTGCGGCTCATGTCATCCATCAGTTGCGTCAGTTGCGCGTCAATCGATGCCAGCGTGCCCGACATCGCCTTGACCTGCGAAAAGGCCAGCATCGACATGGTCTTATAGGTCTCGATCTCGCACAGGCGCTGCACCACCCGCCCCACACGGCGCGCCCCCGTATCAGGTGAGACAAAGACCGCAAACCGCATATGCCCGGCAGGATCAATGCGGAAATCCCCCGCGACAATGGCCGCATCATCCAGAACGCGGCTGACAGCCAGACTTTCGGGCACGAACCAGTCATTCAGCTTGTCGATGACCGCTGCCTTATCCCCGATCTCTTCCATGCGGATCAGGGCCGAGGTAACGCGCACACCGGGCGCGCGTGTCAGCCAATCAGCCGGGAACACCTCAAAATCCGTGGGATCAAAAGCGCGGCTGCTGAGAGATTCGGTAAAGGCGGTATAGGTCACAAATTCGGTATGGCTTTCCCATTTCAGCATATGCTTGCCGATCCGGCCAAAGTAATGCGTGGCCCCCGGCTGTGGATGCGGCGCGCCAAAGCGATCCAGCAATTCGGTCAGATGCGCCAGATCAGTGCTGCGGTCGCGGCTGGCCGCATCCTGTTCTTTCTTGATCGCCAGATAGATCGCGGAACCGGGCGCATCAATCGAGGGGAAAGGCCGCGCATGCAGTTCATTGGCCAGTTCATAGCGCAACGGATGGTCCTGAATGGGCGGCATGGGCGACTCCTGCGTTGCGGCTATCTTATATGCTAGCCTGTATGAAGAAAATATAAAGTGCTTTTATTTCAGTCATTTACAGAACACGATGGTATACGGTCGCGTGTATATCCGGCAGAATGCAGGCTTGGCGACGGAAAAAGGCACCCCGAAGGGTGCCTTTTGATGGGTCATGGCCGCAAGGATCAGCTGATTTTTGACAGCAGTTCATCCAGCGATTTTTTCGCGTCACCATAGAACATGCGCGTGTTTTCCTTGAAAAACAGCGGGTTCTCGATACCCGAATAGCCCGTGCCCTGCCCGCGCTTGGACACGAAGACCTGCTTGGCCTTCCAGCATTCCAAAACCGGCATCCCGGCGATGGGGCTGTTGGGATCATCCTGTGCCGCAGGGTTCACGATGTCATTCGAGCCGATCACGATGGCCACATCGGTGCTGGGGAAATCATCGTTGATCTCGTCCATCTCCAGCACGATGTCATAGGGCACCTTGGCCTCGGCCAGCAGCACGTTCATATGGCCGGGCAAACGGCCTGCGACCGGATGGATCGCGAAACGCACGGTCTTGCCCTTGGCGCGCAGACGCTTGGTCAGTTCGGACACGCTTTGCTGGGCCTGTGCCACGGCCATGCCATAGCCGGGGATGATGATGATGCTGTCGGCCTCTTCCAGCGCGGTGGCAACGCCATCGCTGTCGATAGCGATCTGCTCGCCCTCGACGGCCATCTGCTCGCCCGCCGGTCCACCAAAGCCGCCCAGAATGACACTGATGAAGGACCGGTTCATCGCCTTGCACATGATATAGGACAGGATCGCACCCGAGCTGCCCACCAGCGCACCGACCACGATCAGCAGATCGTTGCCAAGGCTGAACCCGATCGCCGCCGCCGCCCAGCCGGAATAGCTGTTCAGCATCGACACAACCACAGGCATATCCGCACCGCCAATGCCCATGATCAGGTGATAACCGATGAACAGCGCCAGCAGCGTCAGCAGCACCAGCGTCCAGCTTCCGGCGGTGTTCATATACATGATCGCCAGCACCAGCGAGAGGCCCGCCGCCGTGGCGTTCAACACATGTCCGCCGGGCAGTTTCTTGGCCGATGTATCAACCTTGCCCGCCAGCTTGCCATAGGCCACAACCGATCCGGTAAAGGTGACAGCCCCAATCCAGATACCCAGCACCAGTTCAACCCGCAGGATCGAAATCTCGATGGATGTCTTTTTGGCGATCAGCTGACCAAAGGATGACAGCTCGGAATAGACCGCTGCAGGCAGGCCGATGGCGCTGTATCCATCCGCCGCAACAGCGCCCATGATCTGGTCATTCGCCGCATACACATCGGCGATGATGTTGATCATGATATCGGCGTTAAAGCCAACAAACACCGCCGCCAGACCGACCAGCGAATGCATGATCGCCACCAGTTCCGGCATCTGGGTCATCTGCACCTTTGTTGCCAGCTGGAACCCGACAGCCGCGCCCAGCGCGATCAGGACCAATGACGCGCCCCAAAGCCCCTGACCGGGGCCGATCAGCGTGCCGATCACGGCAATCGCCATACCTGCAATCCCGTACCAGACGGCACGTTTCGCGCTTTCCTGTCCGCTCAGCCCGCCCAGTGACAGGATGAACAGAACCGCAGCGACCGCATAAGCCGCAATAGTGAATCCGTATTCCATGAGGCCCGCTCCTTAGGATTTCTGGAACATGGCGAGCATGCGCCGTGTCACGAGGAAGCCGCCGACGATGTTGATCGAGGCCATGAAAATGCCCAGCGCCCCCAGCAGCGTGATCAGCATCGAGGTCGAGCCGATCTGGATCAGCGCGCCAAGGATGATGATCGATGAAATCGCGTTGGTCACCGCCATCAGCGGTGTGTGCAGGCTGTGTGCGACATTCCAGATGACCTGAAAGCCGACAAAGACCGAAAGCAGGAACACGATGAAATGCTGCATGAAACTGGCAGGGGCCACCAGCCCGACCGCAAGCACAAGCACCGCACCGATGCCCAGCAAGGTCACCTGATTGCGGGTCTGCTGCTTGAAGGCCGCCATTTCATTGGCGCGCTTTTCCTCGGCGGTCAGTTCCTTGACCTTTTCCTTGGGCTTTTGCACCGCAATCGCGTTCACCTTTGGCGGCGGTGGCGGGAATGTCACCTCCTTGGCAAAGGTCACGGTGGCGCCGCGGATCACGTCATCCTCCATGTTATGCACGATCTGACCATCCTTGCCGGGGGTCAGGTCGGTCATCATATGGCGGATATTCGTGGCATAAAGCGTCGAGGATTGCGCGGCCATCCGGCTGGGGAAATCGGTATAGCCGATGATCGTGACACCGTTCTCGGTGACGATCTTTTGATCCATCACGGTCAGCTTGCAGTTGCCGCCCTTTTCGGCGGCCAGATCAACAATGACCGAGCCGGGCTTCATCGCCGCCACCATATCGGGCGTCCAGAGTTCGGGCGCCTCGCGGTTGGGGATCAGCGCGGTGGTGATCACGATATCCACATCAGGGGCCAGTTCGCGGAATTTGGCCAGCTGCGCCTCGCGGAATTCGGGGCTGGACGGCGCGGCATAGCCACCCGTCTTGGCCCCATCGGCAACCTGTTCCTCAAAATCCAGATAGACGAATTGCGCGCCCATGGATTCGACCTGCTCGGCCACTTCGGGGCGCACGTCAAACGCATAGGTGATCGCGCCAAGGCTGGTCGCGGTGCCGATCGCGGCCAGACCCGCCACGCCTGCGCCAACCACCAGAACCTTGGCCGGGGGCACCTTGCCCGCCGCCGTGATCTGTCCGGTGAAGAAACGGCCAAAATTATTGCCCGCCTCGATCACCGCGCGGTAGCCTGCGATATTCGCCATGGATGACAGCGCGTCCATCTTCTGCGCGCGGCTGATGCGCGGCACCATATCCATCGCCAGAACATTGGCCCCTTTGGCGGCGGCCTGTTGCATCAGCGGTTCATTGGCAACCGGATAGAAGAACGAGATCAGGGTCTGCCCGTCATTCATCCGCTTTACTTCCGCCTCAGAGGGCGGGCGCACCTTGGCCACAACATCTGCGGCCTTCCACAGGGCGGCGGCGGTTTTGACCACCTCAACGCCCGCATCCTGATAGGACTTGTCCGAGAACCCGGCAGCCAGACCAGCCCCGGCTTCAATCACACAGTCATATCCCAGTTTCTGCAGCTGAAGCGCAGAATCGGGGGTCATGGCCACACGGGCTTCACCCTCGAAAATTTCCTTTGGCGTACCGATCTTCACGTCTCGCGTCCCCCTTTTCGCAGGTCTTGCTCAGCTCTTGCCCCGGACGCTGCGCGACCGGAAGCTTGGTTATAGTGCGGCGCAACAATATTTCACAAGCAGATCGGTTCTGCGATGCACTTATTGCGCCGCAGTGTCAAATCCATCGGCGGGTTTTCTGGCAATAGCGGGCAAAATCCGCCCTGAACCTGCGTCTCAGCCGGTTTTCCTCGGGGATCACAAAGCGCTTTTCCAGTATCCAAAGGAATACCGGCACCAATGGTAGCGCAAGCACCGCATCAAAGCGCAGAATCAACCCCGCCAGCAGCAGCACATCACCCAGATAGATCGGATTGCGGCTGCGGCTGAAGATGCCCGATTGCACCAGCTTGTCCGCCTCACGATGAGGAATGATCGTAGTGCGGGCGCGGCGCATTTCATGCACGGCCAGCACCATCAGGATCAGACCGCCGCCCACAAGGATACCGCCCGCAAAATCCGCCCAAGCGCCCCCAAAGCCAAGGCCCAGCGGCGCAAAGCGCGCCTGCCCCCATGCCAGCGCCACCATCACGGCCAGCCAAACAGGCGGCAGGTCAACCCATTTCAACGCCCCGCGCATGCGCAGCCTTTAGATGCGGTCATGCGCTGCACATCAGCCACAGCGCCGCGCAGGCGATGATGCCTCATTCAAACTCCATCTCTTCGAACACACGGCCCGCATTGCGCGTGGCCAGTTCCTCGAACGTGTCCAGATTGCGCCACTGTTCCTGATCAACATAGAACGCGCTGGCCAGATCGCCGCCCTCGTCGATATGCGCACCGATTTTCTGGCGCAAATCCACCAGATAATCCCGCGTATAGCGGCGCACCTGCGCCAGATTGGTGGGGTGCCCGTGGCCGGGGATGATATAGGTCGGGTTCAGCGGCTCCAGCCCGTTCTCCCATGTCTCGATCCAGCAAGATGTGCAGGTATCGCCAAAAATCGGCGGCATCCGTTCGTGAAAGGCGATATCACCCGCGATCATGATATCCCATTGCGGTATCCAGACCTGCGTATCGCCGGGGCCATGCGCGGGGCCAAGATACAGCACCTCAAGCGCGACATCCCCCATGGTCACGTCATAGCGATCCGTGAAAGACAGGTTCGGGATCACCACGCGCGTGCCCTCGGCGCGGTCCCGGTTATACCCTTGCATCCCCATCAGGATCTGGTCGCCATGCGCCTCGACCTCGGCGATGGCATCGGCATGGGCCAGAATATCCACCCCCAGATCGGCCCAATAGGAATTGCCCAGAACGGCATGGCCCTGCCCGTTCTCATTGATCACCAGCCTGACAGGCTGATCCGTGACCGCCTTGATCTCATCGTGCAGCGCCGCCGCCAGCCGGGCCGAAGCACCGCCATTGACCACGACAACCCCGTCCCCCGTCACAACAAATGACAGGTTGTTGTTATGGCCCGCATTTTCATAGGTCGGCGGCGCCGTTGCCCCGATGGCGGACCAGACATGCGGAATCACCTCGACAGGTTTGTTATACAATTCCGATTGCGGGTATTTATCCGCGATACCCTCGCTCGCGGCGGCCTGCCCCGCCAGCAGCGCCAGCGCCACGATCAGTGTTACAGACTGTCTCATCGGTTCCTCCCGTCCTCAAGGCCTCCCGCCTTGCCGACCTCACATTCACAGAACCGAATGTCATTGTAAAGTGACCTTGCGGCGCAGGAGGCCGCCCGCCCTTGCCACGCCGACACGGACAGGTAGTCTGATCCGCAACAGGGAGGATCGAGATGATACATGCAGGCAAACACGCGCTGGTCACAGGCGGCGGCACCGGGATCGGCCTTGCCATCGCGCAGGCACTGGCCGCGCAGGGTGCACAGGTCACCATCACAGGCCGCCGCGCCGATGTGCTGGAACAGGCCGCAGGCAACGGGCTGCATCCGCTGGTGATGGATGTGATGCAAGAGGATCAGGTCCGTGACGGCATCGCCCAGGCCACCGCCGCGCGCGGCCCCTTCCAGATCGTCATCGCCAATGCCGGCATCGCCGAGGGCAAGAGCCTGCAGAAAACCGAGCTGGAGTTCTGGCAGCGCATCATGCGCACCAATCTGGATGGCGCATTCCTGACCATCCGCGAATCGATGCGCGGGATGCTGGGCACCGATTGGGGCCGGGTGATCGTGGTCTCCTCCCTCGCCGGCCTGCGCGGGTTGAAAGGGGCCGGTGCCTATTCCGCGTCAAAACACGGGGTGATCGGGCTGATCCGGTCCTATTCCGAGGAATATATCGGTGGCCCCATCACCTTCAACGCGCTCTGCCCCGGCTATGTGGAAACCGATATCGTGGCGCTGCAATCGGAATCGATCGCAAAGCGCACCGGCATGTCCCCCGATGCGGCCCGTCAGGCGATGGCAGACAGCAACCGCCACAAGCGCCTGATCTCGGTGGACGAGGTGGCAACAGCGGCGATGTGGCTGTGTCATCCGTTGTCTGGTTCGATCAACGCGCAATGTATCGAAATGGCCGGCGGTCAGGTGCGCTAGGACAGCCCTGCCCGTTTTTTTCTAGACAAATAGGGGCATGGCACGGTATCG
>JBLRWJ010000044.1:0-19290 GCA_047921315.1 Rhodobacterales bacterium
GCCCGGAATTGGCCCCGCGTGCGCCAAAAGGGCTGACCTGATGCGCGCTGTCGCCTGCAAAGATCACGCGGTTATGGCGGAAACGCTCCATCCGGCGGCACTGGAAGGTGTAGATCGAGACCCATTCAAGGCTGAACTCCACATCATCGCCCAGCATCGCCTTGAGGCGGGGGATCACGTTTTCGGGCTTCTTCTCGGTCTCTTTGTCGATGTCCCAGCCCAGTTGCAGATCAATCCGCCAGACGCCATCGGGCTGTTTGTGCAGCAAGGCCGATTGCCCCTTGTTGAAGGGCGGATCGAACCAGAACCAGCGTTCGGTGGGGAAATCGGCCTCCATGATCACATCTGCGATCAGGAAGTTGTCCTCGAACACGCGGCCCACGAAATCCAGCCCCATCATGGAGCGGATCGGGCTGGCGGCCCCGTCACAGGCGATGACGTAACCGGCGGTGATGCTGTAGGGGCCTTCGGGTGTCTCGATTGTCAGGTGCACATGATCGTCGTGATCGGCAATGGCGCTGAGCTTGTTGCCGCCGCGCAGGCTGATCGGTGCGCCCTGCGCCTCGATCTCGCGGGCGCGGTTGACCAGATATTCCTCGAAATAATATTGTTGCAGGTTGATGAAAGCGGGGCGGCGGTGCCCGTCTTCGGGCAGCAGGTTGAAATCATAGACCTTGCGATCGTCGAAAAACACCTTGCCGACATTCCACTGCACGCCCTTGTCTACCAGCGGCGTGCCACAGCCAAGCCTGTCTGCAATTTCCAGCGTGCGCTTGGCAAAGCAGATCGCGCGGGAGCCGAAGCTGACCTTGTCATTCTCGTCCAGCACCAGAGCGGCGATACCTTGCTGGGCCAGATCTATGGCCGCGGCCAGACCCACAGGGCCTGCGCCGACAATCACCACCGGGTGGTGCGCCGGGCGCGCCGCATCCTGATCGGCACTGCGGGCATAGGGATAGAGGGGAACCTCGAAGATCTTGTTCATCAGTTGTCCTTTCGCAACAGCCGCCATGCGGACCAGCCCGCCGTGCCGCCAAAGAATGTGCCCGCGATCAGCACCACCTCAACCGAGGCGATGCCGCTGAAACCGCGCAGCATCAGGGCAAAGACCATCAGGCCCAGCCCGAAGACCGAAAAGGCAAGGCGCAGTTTCAACTCGCCGCGTGTGGGTCCGTATTTCATTGTCCTGTATCCTTGCCTGATGGTGCCACTGCTGTGCTGCCTTTCTGGCAGGATCAGCCCTGAAGGGCCTCCCACATTTCGATGTCGCGCTGGGCGGTCCAGATGCGGGGCGTGTCGATGCCGCGCGCCTCGTCATAGGCGCGGGCGACGTTGAAGGGCAGGCAATGCTCGTAGATTGCATAATCCTTGAACTTGGGATCGCAGGCGGCGCGCACGGCATCCCATGCCTCTTTCAGGCTGCCACCACGGGCGGCAACGCGGGCGGCGGCGTTATAGGTGCTGTCCACGAAATCGCGGGTGTTTTCGATCGCGGCGGTGACCATATCCTGCCCCATCAGGGCATCGCCGCGACCGGGCGCGATGGCATCCACGTCAAACGAGGCGATGGCATCGAGCGTATCACCCCAATCGCTGAAATGCCCGTCACCGCAATAGCAGGCCGAGTGGTATTCCACGATATCGCCGGTGAACATCACGTTCTGGTCCGGCACATGGATCACGATATCGCCTGCCGTGTGGGCGCGGCCCAGATGCATCAGATCAACGCGGCGATTGCCGAGATAGACGGTCATGTCATCGCTGAAGGTGGTGGTGGGCCATGTCAGGCCGGGGATGCTTTCATGCCCCTCGAACAGGCGCGGGAAACGCTGGAATTCGCTGTCCCAATCCTCTTGCCCGCGCTCGACGACCATGGCGCGCGCCTTGTCGCCCATGATCACCTGTGGCGCGCCAAAGGCAGAGGCGCCCAGCACGCGCACGGCGTGATAATGCGTCAGCACAACATGGCTGATCGGTTTGTCGGTGACCGAGCGCACGCAATCGATCACCTTGTTGGCCAGACGCGGGGTGGCCTGCGCCTCGACGATCATCACGGAATCATCGCCGATGATGACGCCGGAATTGGGATCACCCTCGGCGGTGAAGGCATAGACGCCCTCGCCAACTTCGGTGAAGGTGATTTTTTTCTCGGTCATGTCGCCTTGCGATGCAAAAGCCTTGGCCATGGGTCGTCCTTTCAGGGTCGTGCCGGACGGGCTGTCGGAGCCTCCGGCGGGGATATTTCAGGCAAGAAGAAGCGCAGGCCTATCTTGCATATGGGTCTTTCAGCGCGGGCAGCAATGTGCCGGTGCAGGGGCCAAAGCCGATGCTGTAGCCATCGCCATGCGCGGTGCCTTCAAGGGCCAGCGTATCGCCATCCTCCAGAAAGCTGCGCGCCTCGCCGCTATCCAGCGTCAAGGGTTCCTTGCCGCCCCAGCTGAGTTCCAGCAGGCTGCCGCGCTGGTGCTTTTGTGCGCCAGAGATGGTGCCGGAGCCGAGCAGATCACCGGGGGTCATCGGGCAACCCGATGTGCTGTGATGCGCCAGTTGCTGGGCGGCGGAATAGTAAAGCTCTCTTGCATTGGTTTGCGCGATGGTCGTGGCAGGTTTGTCTGCGGGGGCGAGTGTGACTTTCAGGTCGATATCATAGAGCATCGGGCCGGTATCTTTGAGGTGATCCAGCAGCGGCACCTCACGCGCGGGGGCATCTACGCGGAACGGCTCCAGCGCGGCGCGTGTCACGATCCAAGGGCTGATCGTGGTCGCGGTGGCCTTGGCCTGAAACGGGCCGAGTGGTTGGTATTCCCATGCCTGGATATCGCGGGCCGACCAGTCGTTCAGCAGCACATAGCCGAAGATCATCGCGTCAGCCTCGTCCACCGTGACGGGGCCATCGCTGGCGGTGCCGACGATCGCGCCCAGCTCCAGTTCCAGATCGAAGCGGGCCGAGGGGGCAAAGCGGGGCGCTGCATCATCGGGGCCTTTCAACTGGCCCCAAGGGCGGCGGATATCGGTGCCCGACACGACGACCGAGGAGGCGCGCCCGTTATAGCCGATGGGCATATGCAGCCAGTTTGGCGGCAATGCGTTTTCCGCGCCGCGAAACATGGTGCCGACATTTGTGGCGTGATGCTTGCCTGCGTAAAAATCTGTAAATTCGGCCACAAGGAAGGGCAGATACATCTGCGCCTTGGCCATTGGCACCAGCAGCGGCTCTACCGCCGCGCGGTCGGGCGAGCCTTCCGCCAGAAGCTGGATCAGGCGGGCGCGCAGGGCGGCCCATGCCTCGGGGCCCAGTTCCATCACCTCGTTCCAGAAGGGCACATCGAATACGGCCGCATCATCCAGCGACAGCAGCCCCTCATCCTCGGCGGCGCGGCAATCAAGGATCATGTCACCGATAGCGACACCGCAACGCGGATCATCCTCGCCAGTGGAAAAAACACCGCAAGGCAGGTTGTTCAGCGGAAACGGGTGGCCGGGCGCATTGGCCGAAGCCACCCAGCTTTTCATCAGGGGCATTATGTTGTCCTTCCGGGGGTCAGCCGCAGATGGGCGCGGCCGGATATCAAGGGCGGGCAGGGGGTGATCCCTGCCCGAAGTGGTGATTATTTCTTGCCGGGCGTGCCGTCGAATGTCTTCTCGAGGCTGTCCCAGCAATCGATATAGTCATCCTGCAGCGGCGCCTCTGTTGCGGCAAAGCGGGTCAGGTGCTGCGGGAACCGGGTTTCGAACATGAAGGACATGGTATTGTCCAGCTTTTCCGCCTTGAGATCCGCATTCGAGGCCCCTTCAAAGGCATTTTTATCCGGCCCATGCGGCAGCATCATGTTATGCAGGCTCATCCCGCCGGGCACGAACCCTTTGGGTTTGGCGTCATACTGGCCATAGATATTGCCCATCATCTCGGACATGATGTTCTTGTGATACCATGGCGGGCGGAACGTATCCTCGGCCACCATCCAGCGTTCGCGGAACAGCACGAAATCGATATTCGCGGTGCCTTCCACGCCGGAGGGGGCGGTCAGCACGGTAAAGATCGACGGATCGGGGTGATCAAACAGGATCGCGCCCACCGGGCAATAGGTCCGCAGGTCATATTTTACCGGCGCATAATTGCCGTGCCATGCGACCACATCAAGGGGAGAATGGCCAATCTTGGTCCGGTGGAACTGCCCGCACCATTTGATCACCACCGATGACGGCACCTCGCGGTCCTCGAACGCGGCGACGGGCGTTTTGAAATCGCGCCGGTTGGCCATGCAGTTCGCGCCGATGGGGCCGCGCCCCGGCAGATCGAATTTCTGGCCGTAATTCTCGCAGACAAAGCCGCGCGCGGGGCCTTCGACCACCTCGACGCGGTACAAAAGGCCGCGCGGGATGATCGCGATCTCTTTGGGTTCCAGATCGATGATCCCCAGCTCGGTGCAAAAGCGCAAACGCCCCTCTTGGGGGACGATCAGCAATTCGCTATCGGCGGAAAAGAAATATTCATCCTGCATGGAGGCGGTGACCAGATAGACATGGCTCGCCATGCCCACTTGCGTGTTCACATCGCCTGCCGTGGTCATCGTGCGCATGCCGGTGATCCATGTCAGGGCGGCATCTGTATGCGGCACCGGATCCCAGCGATACTGACCCAGACTGATCACATCGGGGTCGATATGCGGGGCTGATTTCCAATAGGGCATATCGATCTTCACATAACGCTTGGAATGCTTGACCGAGGGGCGGATGCGGTAGCACCATGTCCGCTCGTTCTGGTGGCTGGGCGCGGTGAAAGCCGTGCCGGAGAGTTGTTCACCATAAAGGCCATAGTTGCATTTCTGCGGGCTGTTCATCCCCTGCGGCAGCGCGCCGGGCAGCGCCTCGGTTTCAAAGTCATTGCCGAAGCCGGGCATATAGCCGGGGGTCGTGCCTTGGGGCGTGGGCGCCTGCACAAAGGAATGCGGCTGGGTTGGGCGATTCATGGGGCGTCCTCCTTTATGGTTGCGTTGTTAACGGTTGATTTTGTAACTAACAACATCAGGAGTCGCCATCATGCCACAAAAAGATGCCTTTGATCTGCAGAATTTCCTGCCCTACCTGTTGAATCAGGCGGCCGAGGAAAGCAGCCTTTCCTTTCAGCAGATCTACAAAGACCGCTACGGGATGCTACGCACCGAATGGCGTGTGCTGTTCCATCTGGGGCTATATGGCCGGCTGACCGCCAAGGATATCGGCGCGCGGTCAAAGATGCACAAGACCAAGATCAGCCGCGCCGTGCAGCGGCTGGAAGATCGCCGTTTTCTGACCCGCAGCCCCGATGATGCCGACCGCAGGCAGGAATATCTGGACCTGACAGTGCAGGGGCGCGCCGCCTACCGTGATTTGCACGGTGTGGCGCAAGGCTATGATCAGGCGCTGTCAGAGGCGCTGAGCGCCGAGGAGGAGCGTATCCTGCGCGTGGCACTGCGCAAACTTGCCCGCATGGGATAGGCGTGGGATAGGCGCTGCCGCGTGATGCGATCAGAACTTGGCCTCAACCCCCGGCAGGTTCAGCGCCTTGATCAGGTCGCGCAATTCCTGACGCGCCGCCACGTTCGAGATGTTCAATTGCTTGACCCCGATATCCTTGAGGTCCAGCAGCGTCAGGCCCCGCGGGAACAATTCGCGGAAGATCACCCGCTCGTTAAAGCCGGGGGCCACGCGAAACCCGATCCGCTTGGCCAGATTGTCCAGGGCGCGGCCCATCTTTTCCTTGTTGACCATCTGTTGTGCGCCCAGACGGTTGCGCACAACCACCCAGTCAATCGGCTTCAGCCCCGCCTGCGCCCGCAACTGCCGCGCGCCCCAGACCATTTCGGAATAGACCGAAGGCCCAAGGATCTTGCGCCCGTCACCATCCACATGGGCCAAAAGGTCGAAATCGATGAAACTGTCATTCAGCGGCGTGATCAGCGTATCGGCCAGACTATGCGCCACCTGTGACAGGCGCGTATGCGATCCGGGGCAATCGATCACGATAAAGTCGCTGACCGGGTCCAGTTGGGCAATCGCGACAGACAGGCGCTGATCATAGGGGTTTTCCCCCTCGCGCAAGGTTTCTGGGTCGGCTTCAGGCAGATCAACATAGACCGGGCCGGGCAAATCCAGACCGGATTTTGCCAGAAATTCCGCCCTGTTCTGGGCATAGCGGCCAAATGTCTTTTGCCGCAGGTCCAGATCCAGCGCGCCAACCCTGTGCCCCAGCCGGGCCAGCGCCGTGGCCACATGCATAGAGACGGTGGATTTGCCTGCCCCGCCTTTTTCATTTCCGACTACGATAATATGCGCCAAACCGTTTTCCCGCCTTCCCCTGCGACAAACGCGACCTGTTCTGATCCCCGTTATGTGCGCAGGCACTCTATGTTGAACGCCCTCATATGGGAAGCGGGGGCAAGGTCAAGCACCCAGCATGTGTGCCTTATGGGCCATGGACGCTGTCTTTGGCGTGACAACAGGCGGCGGGGTTGCTAAGCAGCAGTGTCTTGCCACAGTTTTACAGGTTTTGTCGTGCAGATTGAACAGACTGATTTACCGGGCGTTGTGATTCTGACGCCAAAGCGATTTGGGGATGAGCGTGGCTTTTTCTCGGAAAGTTGGAACCGCGCCACTTTGGCAGATCACGGGATCAGCCTTGACTTTGTGCAGGACAACCATTCGCTGTCGGCCAAGGTGGGCACGGTGCGGGGCTTGCATTTTCAATCGCCGCCCCATGCGCAGGGCAAGCTGGTGCGCTGCGGGCGCGGGCGGCTGTTTGATGTGGCCGTGGATATCAGGCGCGGATCGCCCAGTTATGGCAAATGGGTCGGGGTGGAGCTGTCATTCGAGAATGGGCGCCAGTTGCTGATCCCTGCGGGTTTCCTGCATGGTTTCGTCACACGCGAACCCGATACAGAGATCATCTATAAATGCACCGATGTCTATGCGCCTGCATGTGACGGGGCGATCCGCTATGATGATCCCGATATCGGCATTGAGTGGGGCCTGCCCGAAGGGGTGACGCCGCTGTTATCCGAGAAAGACGCCCACGCACCGTTCCTGCGCGATTTTGAAACACCATTTGTCTATGAGGGCTGAGGCATGAAATTGCTGGTAACCGGGGGCGCGGGCTTTATCGGCTCTGCTGTGGTGCGGCTGGCCGTGGCGCGGGGCCATCACGTGGTCAATCTGGATGCGCTGACCTATGCCGCCTGTCTGGAAAACGTGGCCAGCGTGGCCGACAGCCCCGCCTATGCCTTTGAGCAGGCCGATATCCGTGACCGTGCCGCGCTGGACCGGGTCTTTGCCGCGCATAAACCCGATGCCGTGATGCATCTGGCGGCAGAAAGCCATGTAGACCGCTCTATCGACGGGCCGGGTGATTTTGTCGAGACAAACATCACCGGCACCTACAATATGCTGGAGGCCGCGCGCGCCTATTGGACCGCGCAAGGCAAGCCCGACAGCTTCCGCTTTCATCATATCTCGACGGATGAGGTGTTCGGCTCCCTGCCCGCTGATCCTGCGGTGAAATTCACCGAAGATACGCCCTATGACCCCCGTTCACCCTATTCGGCCTCCAAGGCGGCCAGCGATCATCTGGTGCGCGCATGGGCGGAAACCTATGGCCTGCCGGTGGTGCTGACCAATTGTTCCAACAATTACGGCCCCTTCCATTTCCCCGAAAAGCTGATCCCCGTGATCATCCTGAACGCGCTGGCGGGCAAGGCGCTGCCGATCTATGGCGATGGCTCCAACATCCGCGATTGGCTGTATGTCGAGGATCACGCCGATGCGTTGCTCTTGGTGCTGGAAAAGGGCGCGCTGGGCCGCAGCTACAATATCGGTGGCGAGAACGAGCGCACGAATCTGGAACTGGTGCGTACGCTTTGCGCCATTCTGGATGATCTGCGCCCCAAAACGGCGGGCTCCTATGCGGACCAGATCACCTTTGTGACGGATCGCCCCGGCCATGATGCCCGCTATGCGATTGATCCGGCGCGCATCCGCACCGAACTAGGATGGCGCCCGAGCGTGACGGTCGAAGAGGGGCTGCGCAAAACGGTGCAATGGTATCTGGATCACGAAACGTGGTGGAAACCTTTGCAAGCGCGCGCAGGTGTTGGCCAACGGCTGGGGGTCAAGGCATGATGCGGGTGCTGGTGTTCGGCCAGACCGGACAGGTCGCCACCGAACTGGCACGCCGCACGGGGAAAGACATCGCGGTGACCTGCCTTGGCCGGGACCGCGCCGATCTGACAGATCCCGCCGCCTGCGCCGCAGCTATCGCCGCTGCTGACACCGATGTGGTGATCAACGCCGCCGCCTATACCGCCGTGGACCGCGCCGAAACGGAAGAGGCGCTGGCCACCACCATCAACGCCACCGCCCCCGGTGCCATGGCGCAGGCCTGTGCCGCGCGCGGCATCCCGTTTTTGCATGTCTCGACCGATTATGTCTTTGACGGCTCCGGCACCACAGCTTGGCAACCGGATGATGCGACAGGCCCGCTGGGTGCTTATGGCCGCTCCAAACTGGCGGGGGAGGCGGCGGTGCGCGCCGCCGCTGGGCCACATGCGATCCTGCGGACATCATGGGTGGTGTCGGCGCATGGTGCGAATTTCGTGAAAACCATGCTGCGTCTGGGCGCGGAACGTGACAAGCTGACGATTGTCGCTGATCAGGTGGGCGGGCCAACCGCCGCGGCCGATATTGCCGATGCCCTTCTGATCATGGCCCGTGCCTTTTACACAGGGCACGGCACCAGCGGCACCTATCATTTCAGCGGCGCGCCCGATGTCAGCTGGGCAGACTTCGCGCGAGAGATCTTTGCGCAAGCCAGCCTGACCTGCATGGTCGAGGATATCCCGACCACGGCCTATCCCACACCGGCCCGCCGCCCGGCAAATTCGCGGATGGATTGCACGACATTACGCCGCGATTACGGGATAGACCGGCCTGATTGGCGCACCAGCCTGCATAACATATTGACCGATTTGAAAGGGACATAAGATGACCACGCGCAAAGGGATCATTCTGGCCGGCGGCTCCGGCACGCGGCTTTATCCCATCACCATGGGCCTGTCCAAACAGCTTTTGCCGGTCTATGACAAACCGATGATCTACTATCCGCTCAGCGTGCTGATGCTGGCCGGTATCCGCGAGATTGCCCTGATCACCACGCCCGAGGATCAGGACCAGTTCAAGCGCCTTCTGGGCGATGGCAGCCAATGGGGCCTGTCCTTCACCTATATCCAGCAGCCATCCCCCGACGGGCTGGCGCAGGCCTATATTCTGGCCGAGGATTTTCTGGATGGCGCGCCCTCGGCCATGGTGCTGGGTGACAATATCTTTTTCGGCCACGGCCTGCCCGAGCTTCTGGCCGGTGCCGATAGCCAGACCATGGGCGGCACGGTCTTTGGCTATCAGGTCAGCGATCCTGAACGCTATGGCGTGGTCAGCTATGATGCGGATGGTCAGGCCGTGTCGATCATTGAGAAACCCGCCAAACCTGCGTCGAACTATGCGGTGACAGGGCTGTATTTCCTTGATGAAACCGCCCCGGAAAAAGCCCGCGCAGTGCAGCCCTCGGCGCGCGGCGAGCTTGAAATCACCTCTTTGCTGGAGATGTATCTGGCGGCAGGCACCCTGTCTGTGAAACGCATGGGGCGCGGTTATGCGTGGCTTGATACCGGCACGCATGGCAGCCTGCTGGATGCGGGCAATTTCGTGCGCACCTTGGAAAAACGTCAAGGTATGCAAACCGGCTGCCCCGAAGAGATCGCGTTTGAGAACGGCTGGATCAACCAGGCCGCATTGGAACAGATGGCAGAGAAATTTGCTAAAAATGACTATGGAAAATACCTGAAACGGCTTGTGACATAACTTCATTTTAAGACGCAGGTGCGAAATTGCTTGCATAGCTTGTGGTTTCTGCCCCGCGTTGCGCGATGCGCACCCTGACCCGTTTGATCGGCCATCAGGATATGCCCTGTGATCTGTGGCGCGGATAGCGACCCAAGCTTTGTGCAACGCATAGGGCGGGTCGTGATGTCTGGAAAATCCATATTGATCACTGGTGGTGCGGGCTTCATCGGATCGCGGCTTGCGATCAGGCTTGCCCGCCAGAATCAAACCTGCCAAACGCAAAGCTGCCAGAACAATGTCACCGTTTTTGACAGTTTCCATCCCCAGACCCATCGGGGATGCGCGGATAGCCGCATTGCCCTGCAAAGGCACGGGGTCAACGTGATTACCGGGGATATCAGGAATCCGCTGGCCATCGGCACGGCCATTGCCGAAACGCGCCCTGATCTGATCTATCATCTGGCCGCCGAAACCGGCACCGGCCAATCCTTCACGAAACCCGCCCATTACTGCGATGTGAACATCATGGGCACCGCGCATCTGATTGATGCGGTCCAGCGCCATGTCCCGGATGTGCCGCGCATCATTCTGGCCGGTTCCCGCGCCGTCTATGGTGAAGGCGGCTGTATCGATGCGCAGGGCCATCCCGCCGCCCCGGTTATCCGTTCCGCCATCGATATGGCCGCTGGCCAGTTTCAACCGCGTGATCGCGCAGGCACAGCGCTGACCCCGGTGCCCAGCAATGCCGATTGCGCCGTTGCCCCCGCATCCATCTATGCCTCGACCAAACTGATGCAGGAATATCTGTTGCAGCAGGCATTCTGGGGCAGTGCCACCGCCGTGGGTATTCTGCGCCTGCAAAACGTCTATGGGCCGGGTCAGTCCCTGCACAACCCCTATACCGGCGTGCTGTCCATCTTCTGCCGCCAGATTCTGGAAGGCCGCAGCCTTGCTATCTATGAAGACGGGATGATCACCCGGGATTTTGTGGCTGTCGATGATGTGGTGCGCGCCTTTGTGATGATGGGGCAGGCCGCTGTCATGCCGCAAGAGGTGCTTGATATCGGATCGGGGCAGGGCAGCACGATCCTTGATGTGGCGCGCAGCCTTTTGCGGCTGCTTGGGGCCCCGGCCGGGCGGCTGGCCATCACCGGCGCCTTTCGCCCCGGTGATATCCGCCATGCTGTGGCAGATATCAGCCGCGCCACCAATCTGTTGGGCTGGACGCCGGAAATCCCGCTGTCTACAGGGCTTGCCAGCCTTGCCGCCTGGTCGCGCGGCCAGATGCAAGCCCGGCCTTCCACATCCGCAATCTTCCCGCGCCAGATTGTACAGGCCGGTGGCTGAACAGGGCTATCATGGGGGGGATATGACACAGTCAGACGAACAGCGGCTGGTCCTTCATGTTGGGCCGCATAAAACCGCGACAACCTATATGCAGACCAACTTTGCGCGCCTGCGCCCCCGGCTCGCGCAGGCGGGTTGGATCTATCCCGATGCGGTTGGCATCCAGAGCGGTATCCCTGAGGCGCATCATGATCTGGCCTATCGTGCTGAAACCTATTTCTGGCCCAACCGCGACAACCACCATCAACTGACTCGGCTTGCCAACCTGTTGCAGCAAAACGGAAAAAACCTGCTTCTGTCTGCCGAAGGGTTTTCGATGTGGTCCTTGCCGCAATATCTCAGGTTGGCTGACATTCTGGGTTTTCATCGGATTGAGGTGGCTTATGCCCTGCGTGATCCGGTCGCCTTGCTGCATTCCTATTGGGCAGAGGAGGTCAAGCAAGGCATGACCGCCAGTTTCCCTGATCGCATCGCCGGGGCCACACTTGATCCGCTGGGGTCGCGCCTGCTCAACCCTTTGCTGGATCTGAACCCGCTGATCGCATCTGACCGCATCACGCTGCGCCTGATCCCGTTTGAGGTGCTGAAGGCCAATGATATCGACCTGTTCAGCCATTTCTGTTCAGAAATCCTGAATATCGATGCGCTCAAGCCTAGGATCAAAACCCATGTGAACGCAGGTTTTCCGATTGAGCAGACAGAGTTTCTCAGGATGATGACCCTGATGCGATGCGATGGTCAATCCAATGTCGGTCCCGCATTCCGCATGGCCTTTATCCAAAACACCACCCCCGCAGAGCGCCGCCATTGGAACGCACAGATCCGCACCGCCGCCGCAGATGCGCGCCAACATCTTGACATTCCCGCCGATGCCTTCTTCCGCCTTGCGATTGAGGGGCGTGTCACAACGCGGGCGGGGCGATATTGCACGCTTGCCCCACAGGGCGGCGCTTTGTTCAACAGGCAGGACAAAACGCTGGCCTTTTACGATGACTACCGATTCTGGCACAATCCGGTGGTCAAGGCATTGGCGCTGCACGTGATTGACCGGCTGACCGCAACACCCATCCGTCCGGCCAGACCCAAAACTTCTGCAAATCGCCCGGGACATCAGCCAGATCCAGCGCCCAACACAAAAGCTACCGTAAACCCAAGCTCAGGCAGCCCAAAAGAAGCGGAGCATGCCGCCGAATGACCCTGATTAACGCCACAACCGCGATCTATGTCAGCCTGCACCGCACAGAGGCCGCCGCCCATGTCACGCTGGCGTTGGATGAACTTGCCACCATCGCCGGACGGATCATTATCGTGACGGATACGGCCAGCCAAAACCGCGTTGCAACCACGCTGGCCACCCCCAAGCCGCCCCCCATCATCGAAGTGATCAGCACCGCGCGCAATGGCTCGGTCCTGTCGGCCTATCGCGCTGGTCTGGCGCATCTGCTGGCGGGGGGGGGCGTGAACGGCCCGGTCATTCTGACAGGCTATCATGCCTTTGGCCCGATCCGCCCCGATGGCTGGAGAGATCTGCCTTGTGACGCAGATCTGCTGGCCCCGTATTGGCACAATGCCGCCCTTGATGTGCGGCTGCAGAACCGCCCCGATATGCCGGAGCGGATCGCCTATCTTGACTTTGCACGCCTGTCGGCAAAACTGGCAAGCGCCCCCGGTTTTCAGCAGCTTTGGGCGGAATTTCCCCCCTTCAACGACCATTGGGACGAGATGGAGCGCGGGTTGATCCCGCTGGCCCGCTACCTGCGCGATGCCGGATTCCGTACCGCCTACGCGCTGCCACCAGAGGCGATGCAAACCGCCGATCCGCGTCATAATGAGGTGGATCAACTGGTTGTGCATGGCGCGCCTTGCCTGCCGCTCTCCTGCCTGACGCTGGACCCGTTGCTGCATGATCTTAACGGGATTGACCTGCGCGCGGCGCTGGATCAGCTGCGCGGGCTGCATCCGGCGCTTTATCGCGGGGTGATCGCCTTTGCCTTGGCCCGCGTGCCGCTGCGGTCTTTCGCCACCATCGCTGATCAATACGAGGTGCTCAGCCCGCATTATCCCGCGGTGCGCACGGCATGGCGCTGTGGCCCTGTGGCGGTGTTCATTCACGCCTTTTACGCTGATATGATGCCGGAATTCTGGGCGCAGATCGTGAAATTTCCGATGCCCGTGCATCTGTTCCTGTCCACCGCCTCGCCGGATCACAAAGCCGCGATTGAAGGGTTTCTGGATGATCACGGCTGGCCCGCTGCTGACCGGACCGTGCGTGTTGTCGATCAGAACCGCGGGCGTGATATGTCCGCCTTGTTCATGACCTTTCGTGATGTGGCCCTGTCCGGCACCTATGACATCGCCTTGCGCCTGCATTCCAAACGCACGCCACAGGTGACGCGACAGGTGGCAGCGGGGTTCAAGGCGCATCTGTTTGACAATCTGGTACATTCCCCCGGGGCGATCCGGCAGATACTGGACAAGTTTGAGGATGAGCCGGACCTTGGCCTGATCATCCCCCCCGTGATTCATGTGGGTTTTGGCACTTTGGGCCATGCGTGGTATTCCAACCGCGCGGCGGTGCAGCAGCTTTGCACGCGTATGGGGCTGCATGTGCCGCTGGATGCCGATACCCCGGTGGCCCCTTATGGCACGATGTTCTGGTTCCGCATGGCGGCGCTGCGCCCGATGTTTGACTGGCCATGGCGGTGGGATGACTACAACGCCGAGCCGCATCACGTTGATGGTGGTCTGGCCCATGTGCAGGAACGGTTGATCGGCTATGCGGTGCAGGCCAGTGGTTTTCGCGTGCTTCAGGTGATGTCGCCGGAACTGGCTGCGCGCAATTATGCCAAGCTGGAATATAAGATGCAGCTTTTCGCGGCGCGCCTTGCCTCGCATCATGTGTTGGACCAACTGGCGCAGCTTGATCGCGGGGCCGATACCCTGAATGCCCGCACTGATCGTAGCTTGCGGCGCATCTATGGGCGGATCATCAGGCGGTTCCCGTCAACCCGTGCCATTTTGAAACCAATGGCGCTGCGCGTGGCGCTGCTGCTGAACCCCGGCTATTACCGATAGGCAAGCCAAACCGGGGACAAAAATGAAAAACGCCACCCAAAGGGGTGGCATTTTCCGAACATAGTAAACGCAAGGAAAGGATCAGAAACCCAGGCCCGCATATTTGTTCTTGAACTTCGATACGCGACCGCCCGCATCCAGCAGGCGCGAGGTTCCGCCGGTCCAGGCCGGGTGAACAGTGGGGTCGATATCCAGCGCCAGCGTGTCGCCTTCCTTGCCCCAAGTCGAATTCATCTGAAAGACCGTACCGTCGGTCATTTTGACGTTGATCATGTGATAATCGGGATGGATGTCTTTTTTCATCGTGCCGATCCTTATGCTTGCGCGCCGGTGGCGGGCTTATAGTTGGTAACCTCGGCGATACGGGCAGATTTGCCGCGACGCGCACGCAGGTAATACAGTTTCGCGCGGCGTACACGGCCACGGCGGACAACAGTGATGCTGTCGATATTGGTGGAATAGAGCGGGAACACACGTTCCACACCTTCACCAAAGGAAATCTTGCGGACCGTGAAAGACCCGGCGATGCCCTTGCCGTTTTTACGGCTGATGCAGACGCCTTCGTAATTCTGCACCCGGCTGCGGGTGCCTTCGGTCACTTTATAGCCAACGCGAATGGTATCGCCGGCTTTGAAATCGGGAATGGATTTCCCGAGGGCGGCAATCTGTTCCGCCTCGATCTGTGCGATCAGGTTCATCGCGTTACTCCTATCTGCTTGCGGTTTGTTCCGCAAAGTTTGCCACAACCTCAGAGCTCTTGGTCTTCAACCGGGTCCGCATGCCTATCAAGACGCCGCGCCCGCCAGAGGTCAGGTTGTCGTTCCTTGGTGCTGTGCGCGTTGCCCGGATTGGCACCGAAGAAGGTGGCAGGACGACAAGCATCAGGTCCGAAAGACTCAAGAGAGAGCCCCAGACCGCTGCGTGATACCCGCCATCGCACAGCTTGGCAAGAACCGAATGGCGCGGTTTCAGTCAGCTTTGCGGTCTTTGCGCGCAAGATGGGCGCGCCACAGATCAGGCCGTCGCATCCGCGTAATTTCTTCTGACCGGGCCTGCCGCCATTGCGCAATTTTCGCGTGATTGCCGGACAATAGCACCTGCGGGATCGTATGGCCGCGCCAGTCGGCCGGGCGCGTATATTGCGGATGCTCCAGCAACCCGTCCGAGAAGCTTTCCTCCTCGGTCGATGCGGCATTGCCCAGCACGCCGGGCAACAGCCGCACCGTGGCATCAATCAGCGCCATCGCCGCGATTTCGCCCCCCGTCAGGACAAAATCGCCAAGGCTGACCTCTTGCACGGCATAGGCTTCCAGCACCCGCTCGTCCACGCCCTCGAACCGGCCACAGAGCAGGGTCACGCCATCTGCCTGCGCCAGACGTTGCGCCATTGCCTGATCCATCGGCACGCCGCGCGGGCTGAGATAGATCACAGGCCAATCCCCGCGCGTCCCGGCAGCGGCCTCATCCAAGGCCCGCGCCACCACATCGGGGCGCAGCACCATGCCCGCACCACCGCCCGCGGGGGTATCATCGACATTGCGATGCCTGCCCTCGCCAAAGCTGCGCAAATCCACCATGCGCAGTGACCACAAACCGTCCGCCAGCGCCTTTCCGGTCAGGCTTTCGCCCAGCACACCGGGAAAGGCCTGTGGCAGCAGGCTGATCACCTGCGCCGTCCAGATGCCGTCCTGCTGTGCAGTATCGAGCGCAGAACTGTCAGGGCTGAATGTCTTGTCAGGCTGGGTCATAGCTGGGTCATGGCGCTGCGAACAGCCCCTCTGGGGGGTCTGCGATAATGCGCCCGCTGGCCAGATCGACGGTTGGCACCGCCTCCAGCGTGAAGGGTAACAGGACCGTATCCGACGATCCGGGCACCTGCACTTCCAGAATATCGCCCGCCCCGTGGTTCAGCACCGCCTTGACGCGGCCCAAGGCGCTGCCGCCGCTGTCCAGAACCGCCAATCCGATCAGATCGGCATGGTAATATTCATCATCCGGCAGGCTGGGCAGGCGATCACGGGGCACATAAAGCTTTACGCCCTTCAGCGCATCCGCCTCTTCCTTGGTGGCCACACCGGACAGGCGCACCAGCAGCCCGTTTGTCAGCTGACTGACCAGCGCCACGTCAAAGCTGCGGCGGCCATCTTCGGTCACAAGCGGGGCATAAGCGCCAATGGCCAGCGGATCGGCGGTAAAGCTTTTCAGCCGCACCTCGCCCCTGACGCCAAAGGCGCCTGCAATCGCGGCCACGCAGATCAGATCGCTGCTCATGGTGTTCCTCGTTCCCGTTGGTTGCATCGCGTGCGATGTGCCGTGCCATGTCTCATGCGATACTAGCGGGATTCAACCGTCAATTCATCCCGCCGCGTTTCCCAGCCCTGTGTCTCAAGTTCGGGTGTCTCGCTTTCGGCTTCGGGCCAGCCTACGCATAGATAGGCCACCAGCCGCCAGTCATCCGGCACCGCCAGATCATGCGTCAGGCGCGCCGGATCAAGAATGGATACCCAGCCCACGCCCAACCCATGCGCCCGCGCCAGCAGCCAGAACTGCATGACCGAGGCGACAACCGAATAGCGCCGCATCTCGGGCATTGTTCCCGCGCCAAGGCCATGGCCTGTTGCTGCCGCCTCATCGCAATAGACCGCCAGATGCACCGGGGCTTCCCGCATGCCGGACAGTTTCAGCCCGGCATAAAGCGCGGCCTTTTCCCCGTCATAGCCCGCCAAAGCCTGCGCATTCGCCGCCTCAAAATTTGCCAAAGCCGCCGCACGCGCGCCGTCACTTTGCACACGGATCAAGCGCCACGGTTGCGATAGCCCCACAGACGGGGCCAGCAAAAAAGCGTCGAGGCAATGCCGCAGCATTGCCTCGTCCACCGGATCGGTGCGAAAGCGCCGCACATCGCGGCGCCAGCGCATCAGATCGGTCAGTCGGGTCTGGAATGCCGTGTCGAACTGTTGCATCCCATCTCCCTCCGGTCTTATTCCTCGGCGGCTGCGTCTTCGGCAGGCGCTTCTGCAGGGGCGGCGGCCGCTTCGGATGCGGCGGCAACCTTAGCTGCTTTTTCTTCTGCGCGGGCCTTGGCTTTCTTGCCGGGCTCACCCTTCTTGGGGTTGTTACGCTCGGTCTTGGCCACAACGCCAGCGGCTTCCAGCATACGCGCCACACGGTCAGTGGTCTGCGCGCCTTCACCCAGCCAGTACTGGACGCGCTCGACATTCATTTTCACGCGCTCTTCGTTGTCTTTTGCCAGCAGCGGGTTGTAGGTGCCCAGCTTTTCGATAAAGCGGCCATCGCGGGGCATACGGCTGTCAGCCGCAACAATGCGATAGAAGGGGCGTTTTTTGCTGCCGCCACGGGCCAGACGGATTTTCATTGCCATGTCAGTATTCTCCTTATGATGGCTTGGTGTGGCGGGGCGACCCGCCATATTGCGTTGTTATTGTTGGTATTTCTTGTGGTGTTGGATGACTTCTTGAATGATGAACTGCAGAAAAGCGCGTGCAAATTCGGGGTCCAGATCGGCGTCATGCGCCAGTTCTTCCAGCCGCGCAATCTGGCGCGCCTCACGATCAGGGTCCGAAGGGGGCAGATCATGCTCCGCCTTCAGGCGCCCCACGGCCTGCGTGTGCTTGAACCGCTCCCCCAGCGCGTAGACAAGGATCGCATCCAGCCGGTCGATGCTGGCGCGATGCTCGTGCAGGATGGCGGCGGCGCGTTCGGCGGGTGTCTGTGTCATGGGCGCTGCTCCTCAATGGCGCGCAATGTCACGCCGCCTGCATCCAGCCTTGGCATATCAAAGGCAAAGCGCGTCATGCATAGGCCTCGACTGATCCGTCGTTATCATTCTCCAGCGAGGCGGGGCCGGGATGCCGATACAGGATTTCAGCGCCCATATAGACATTCTGATAGGTCCGTTCAGCCCATGCGCCCAACCGTTCCGCCAGCGCGATCGAGCGTGCATTGCCCGGCACAATATTCGATGTGAGGGTCATAAAGCCCAGATCGTTATAGGCCCATTCGCGGGCGCGTATCGCCGCTTCATAGGCGATGCCGCGCCCCTCGAAGCCGTCAAACAGCGCCCAGCCAAGTTCCGGTTCCGGCCAGCCATCGGGGTTCCACAAACCGCTGATCCCGGCCACTTCGCCAGAGTCACGATCCTCGATGGTGAAATAGCCATAGCCGTGGATATGCCAGTGGCCGATGTTCAGCCCGAACCAGCGCCACGCATCGTGGCGGTTGTCATAGGCCCCAAAACCTGCGGCGCGGTCACGATCCGTCAGAAAGGCGATCAGCGGCTCGGCATCGCCCTGTTCCGGCCCGCGCAGGATCAGGTTCCGTGTCTCAAGACGCGGGGCATTGGTCAGCGCATTGGGCGGTGGCATATCGGTCACGGCGGCTTGCATCACTTTTTCTTCCCAAAGCCGCTCAGGCCGCCGGGCAGTTTCATACCGCCCAAACCACCCAGACCACCCATACCACCCAAGCCAGCAGGCAGCTTGCCGCCCGTCATCGCCTTGGCGGCCGCTTCGATCGCCTTTGGGTCCATCTGCGACGGGTCCATGCCTTCCGGCGCGCCTTTGCCGCCCATCATGCCTTTCATGGCCTGTTTGAGCATGCCGCCCTTGCCCATTTTGCCCATTTTCTTCATCATATCCGCCATCTGGCGGTGCATCTTGAGCAGCTTGTTCAGGTCTGACACATCCAACCCGGCACCGCGCGCAATCCGCTTTTTGCGGCTGGCCTGCAGCAGCGCGGGGTTGGCGCGCTCCTTCTTGGTCATCGACTGGATCAGCGCGATCTGCTGTTTGAGAATACGGTCGTCAAAGCCCGCTTCCTTGACCTGCGCGGCCATCTTGCCCATGCCGGGCATCATGCCCATGATGGATTCCATGCCGCCCATCTTCATCATCTGTTCCAGCTGCATCCGCAGGTCGTTCATGTTGAACTGACCCTTCTGGAAGCGCTTCATCATCCGCTCGGCCTGTTCGGCCTCGA
>JBLRWJ010000045.1:0-8207 GCA_047921315.1 Rhodobacterales bacterium
CAGCCGTGACCAAACGCACGTCTGCCAAGTACAAAATTGACCGCCGCATGGGCGAAAACATCTGGGGCCGTCCGAAATCCCCTGTGAACCGCCGCGAATATGGCCCCGGCCAGCACGGCCAGCGCCGCAAAGGTAAACTGTCGGATTTCGGCACCCAGCTGCGCGCCAAGCAAAAGCTGAAGGGCTATTACGGCGATCTGACCGAAAAGCAGTTCCGCCGCATCTATGCCGAGGCCGAGCGCGTCAAGGGCGATACCGGTGAAAACCTGATCGGCCTGCTGGAACGCCGCCTGGACGCCGTGGTTTACCGCGCGAAATTCGTGCCCACCGTCTTTGCCGCCCGCCAGTTCGTGAACCACGGCCACGTGACCGTGAACGGCCAGCGCGTGAACATCCCGTCCTACCGCGTGAAAGAGGGTGATGTGATCGAAGTGCGCCAGAAATCCAAGCAGATGGCGGCCATTCTGGAAGCCACGCAACTGCCGGAGCGTGATGTGCCGGATTATCTGGACGTTGACAGCTCCAAACTGACCGCGACATTTGTGCGCACACCCACCCTTGGCGATGTGCCCTATCCGGTGATCATGGAACCGAACCTCGTGGTCGAATTCTACGCGAAGAACTAAACCGTTCCGGCGTATCACAGATTTAGCAAAGGCCCTGCCAGACTGGTGGGGCCTTTGTCTGTCTGGCGCGCTGCATCCGAACCGGCGCGCGCCGGGTGGGGGCAGATGCCTCCGGCGGGGATATTTAAGGCAAAAAGAAATGACGAGGCCGCAGATGCGGCAGAACGAAACGGGCGCGTTTCGCGCTTTTCTTGGGGGGGCCGCACCGCTATGAAAGGGGCGCAAGGAGGCAGTTGCCATGACCCAGATCCAGCCGCAGCCCGGTATCATGCAGATCGAGCTTTATCAGGGCGGTGCCGCCCATGTTGAAGGCCTGTCAGAGGTGGTCAAGCTCAGCTCGAATGAAAACCCCTTTGGCCCCAGCGAAGCCGCGATCGAGGCGTTCCGCCGGTCCGGATATGATTTGCACCGCTACCCATCGACCAATCATGCAGAGCTGCGCAGCGCCATTGCCGGTGTTCATGGTCTGGATGCCGACCGGATCATTTGCGGTGTGGGCAGCGACGAGATCATCCATTTTCTGTGTCAGGCCTATGTTGGCCCCGGTGACGAAGTGATCCATACTGAACACGGGTTTGCCATGTACCGGATCAGCACATTGGCGGCTGGCGGCACGCCCGTCGAGGTGAAAGAGCGCGACCGCGTGACCGATGTGGATGCGATCCTTGCGGCCGTCACGCCTGCAACGCGGCTGGTGTTTATTGCCAATCCCAACAACCCGACAGGGACGATGATCGGCGGCAATGAACTGGCCCGTCTGGCCGAAGGGTTGCCGGAGCATGCGCTGCTGGTGCTGGACGGGGCCTATGCGGAATATGTCGACGGTTACGATGGCGGCGCGGCATTGGTTGAGGCGCGCGACAATGTGGTGATGACGCGGACCTTTTCAAAGCTTTATGGTCTGGGCGGCTTGCGCGTTGGCTGGGGCTATGGTCCGCGTGCTATTATTGATGTGCTCAATCGTATTCGGGGGCCCTTCAACCTGTCAAATACCGCGCTGGCCGCGGCCGAGGCTGCGGTGCGCGATCAGGCCTATGCCGCCAAGTGCCGCGCCGAAAACGCGCGTTTGCGCGTCTGGCTGGCCGAGGCACTGGCCGAGCATGGTGTGCAATGCGACACATCGATGGCGAATTTCGTGCTGGCGCGCTTTGCCGATCCGGCCGAGGCCGAGGCCTGCGATGCCTATCTGCAGTCACAAGGCCTGATTGTGCGGCGGGTGGCGGGGTATAAACTGCCGCAATGTCTGCGGATTACTGTCGGGGATGAGGCAAGCTGCCGCCGCGTGGCCCATGCTGTGGGGCAGTTCAAGGGCGGCGCCCGATGAGTGTGGTTTACAACCGCGTGGCGCTGATCGGGCTGGGGCTGATTGCCTCGTCGATGTTCTGGGCGATGAAACGCTCAGGGCTGGCGGGTGAGGTGACGGGCTATGCGCGCTCTGCCGCGACGCGTGATACCGCGCGGCGCATCGGGCTGTGTGACCGGGTGTGTGACAGCGCCGCCGCGGCTGTGGCGGGGGCTGATCTGGTGGTGCTGTGCGTGCCGGTGGGCGTGATGGGGCAGGTGGCGGCAGAGATCGCGCCGCATCTGGCGGCGGGCGCGACTGTCAGCGATGTGGGGTCTGTCAAGGCGGCGGTGATCCAGGCCGTCAGCCCGCATTTGCCGGATAATGTGCATTTCATACCAGCGCATCCTTTGGCCGGGACCGAGCATTCAGGACCGGAATCAGGCTTTGCCACCCTGTTCGACAATCGCTGGTGTCTGCTGGTGCCGGTTGAGGGGACCGATCCCGATGCCTTGACCCGGCTGACCCGCCTCTGGCAGGGTATGGGGGCAAATGTTGATACGATGGAGGCCGATCATCATGATCTGGTGCTTGCCGTGACCAGCCATGCGCCACATCTGATTGCCTATACGATGGTGGGTGTGGCCGATGACCTGCGCCGCGTCACCGATAGCGAGGTGATCAAATATTCCGCTGCCGGTTTTCGCGATTTCACCCGCATCGCCGCCAGTGACCCCACGATGTGGCGCGATGTCTTTCTGACCAATAAAGAGGCCACGCTGGAGATTCTGGGCCGTTTTACCGAAGAATTGTTCGCCCTGCAACGTGCGATCCGAACCGGTGATGGCGATCACCTGCATGCGTATTTCACCCGCACCCGTGCGATCCGGCGCGGGATTATCGAGGCAGGGCAGGATACGGACGCGCCGGATTTTGGCCGCACCAAGGCGGTGCGATGAGGCCGCAAGCCCGCCTTGTGACACTGGCACTTGTGGCGCTGATGTTCAGCGCCAGCGCCTGCGGGTTCCGGTCAGACCGGGCATCGCCGCGGTCGGGGGCCTCCAGCAGCGGCTATCCCATGATCTGCGGTGATCCGGCCCTGCGTGGCGAGGTGGTGGGCCGGGTGCCCGGCGGGATCACCGGCTGCGGGATCGATAATGCCGTGCGCCTGCATGAGGTGAATGGCGTGCAGCTCAGCACTGGTGCGGTGGTGGATTGCCCCACCGCAAAGGCGTTCAAAACATGGGTGGCACGCGGCATGACGCCTGCGGTCGGCAATCAGGGTGGCGGGGTTGAGAGCATCCGCATCGCGGCCAGCTATGCCTGCCGCACCCGCAACCATCAAGCCGGTGCGCGGATTTCCGAACATGGGCGTGGCAAGGCGATTGATGTGTCGGGCTACACATTGCGCGATGGCACGCAGGTGACGGTGCTGCGTGACTGGGGCAGCGGCCGCAACGGGCGCGCCTTGCGCCAGATGCACCGCGCGGCTTGCGGGCCGTTTGGCACCGTGCTGGGGCCGGATGCGGACCGTTTCCATCTGGATCATTTCCATTTCGATACGGCGCGCCATCGCGGTGGGGCCTATTGCCGATAAGATCCCGTCAGGGATCGCAGAGGGCCAGAGGGCCAGAGGGCCAGAGGGGCAGAGGGGCAGGGGGGCAAAAGATCAGCGCAGCACAAAAAGCGGGCTGGTCATTACCGGCAATGGCCCCAGCCAGATACGGCCGCGCCGAAACTCCAGCGGGATATCTATGCCGTCATTGCGTCCAGCCAGCAGCGACAGGCCCTGTTCCAGCGTATCGGCCAGCGTGCCCGGCAATTCGCCAGAGGCGCGGGCCATCCGCAAAATCTCTCGCCAGTTCCGGGCCTTGACGGTGATCCGGCCTGATGCTTCGCCCTGCCCATCCACCTCAAGTTGACCGGCGGCCATCAGTTCCAGCTCGCCCCAGCGCGCCTCGGCCAGACGCAGCGCGATCTGGGTGGGCTGGGGGCGGGCCGTTTCCAAGGCGGTCCGGTCCCATGGGCGGTCAAAGCCAAGTGTGACATCGGCGCGCAGCGCGTCCAGCGTGCGCGGCAGCCGGTTGGTGGGGTCAATGCGGGCGCGCAGCGTGGGATCGGGCGCAAAACCCTCGGCGGACAAGGCGATGCGGTAGCGTGTCTGCCCCTGTTCCGGCGCGCTGCTGGCGGGTTGACCATCTGTGCCCAGCCGTTCCGCCGCAAGGCGCAAGGCGCTGGCGCTGGTCATGCTGTCATCGCTGCCGGTAATCTGAACGGTATCGGCCACCAGCCGGATACGATCCAGCGCCAGATCGGTGCTGGGCCACAGCACCATGCTGGCCTGCATATCGGCCTGTGACATGCCATAGCGGCCCTGCGGTGTGGCAATGCGCTGGCTGTTGGGCCAGATGGCAATGACGTGATTGGGTTTGTAGCTCAGCGCGAAAAGCTGGAAAAACGGGGCCTCCCACGCCCATCCGGTGGCGGGGTCGGCCAACGTGATATCGGTGAATGTCGTGTCAAAGCGGTTGGGAAAGCCCTGCACCTCCAGCTTTGAGATATCGGCCACCCAGCCCTCGGCGCGGCGTTCCTCGAACCAGTTGGCAAAGGTGGCCTTGGTGCCGGATGCACCATAAATCCAGTAACCAGACCAGAGGGCGGCGGCGGCGAGGATCAGGATCAACAGACGTTTCACGGGATGCAGGCCCTCTTTTCACTTTGGCTTGGGTGGTGTTTACAGGGGGGCAAAGGGAAGGGCCAGTGCTGCGATGATGTGGGTGTTCGGATATGGATCATTGCTGTGGAATCCCGGCTTTGAGGCGCGGCGCACCGTGCTGGCGCGGCTGCCGGATTTCCACCGCAGCTTTTGCATGCGCTCGGTGCATCATCGCGGCACGCCGGATGATCCGGGGCTGGTGCTGGCGCTGGATGCAGCACGGGGCGCTGTGTGTCACGGTCTGGCGCTGGGGGTGGCACCGGATCAGGCGGATGCGGTTCTGGCCTATCTGCGCGACCGCGAACTGGTCTCTTCGGCCTATGTGGAACGTAGCCTGACCGTTGATCTGGCCGATGGCACGCAGGTGACGGCAGTGACCTACATCGTTGATCCCGACCATGTGCAATATTGCGGCGATCTGCCTTTGGAAGAACAGGCCCGGATCATCGCCCGCGCTGTGGGCGGGCGCGGCCCGAACACCGATTATCTGCACAACACAGTGGCACATCTGGGCACGCTGGGGATTGCTGACCCCGATCTGGACTGGCTGGATGCCCGCGTGCGCGAATTGGTCCGGCAAGCGGCTGATCCGGCCGGATAACCGGCAGGAGAACTGGCCGGATAACCCCTTGGCAGGGCGGTGATCTGTCCCTAGGATCAGGCCAACCAAAACCAGTGTCAGGAGCTGTCCGCATGGACCTGCCGGACCGCGAGGCCGAGCCGCAATTTTCCCAGCCCCTGCGCCAGATCATTTCGATGCTTCTGGTGCTGGGACTGGCCGCTTTTGTCGTGGTGCTGGCGTTGCCGCGTGTGCTGCCGGTGTTCGAGGCGAACCCCTATCTGAACGGCTTTATCCTGTTTGTCTTTGTGATCGGTGTGCTGGCATGTTTTTTGCAGGTTGCGCAACTGATCAACTCGGTCCGCTGGATCGAGGCGTTCAGCAAAGGGCGCGGCGATGGCCGTGTCGCGCCGCGTCTGCTGGCCCCTCTGGCGGCCCTGTTGCGCAGCCGGGGCGCGCGGATGCAGATCGGGGCCAGCTCGACCCGGTCGATCCTTGATTCCGTTGCAACCCGGATTGATGAGGCGCGCGAAATCACGCGCTATATCGTCAGTTTGCTGATTTTCCTTGGCCTGTTGGGCACGTTCTACGGCTTGGCCACAACCGTTCCCGCCTTGGTCGATACCATCCGCAGCCTTGCCCCGCAGGAGGGGGAGGAAGGTGTCGCCGTGTTCGGGCGTCTGATGGACGGGCTGGATGCGCAACTGTCCGGCATGGGGGTTGCTTTTGGGTCGTCCTTGCTGGGGCTTGCAGGCTCGCTCGTGGTGGGCCTTTTGGAGCTGTTTGCCGGCCATGGCCAGAACCGTTTCTACCGTGAGCTTGAGGAATGGCTCAGCACGATCACCCGCGTCGGCTTTTCGTCCGGTGAGGGGGATGGCGCGCCGGATCAGTCGATGCTGGCGCAGGTCGTCGATGGCATGGCCGACCAGATGGAGGCGGTGGAGCGCCTGTTGGAACAGGCCGAACACGGGCGCGCCGCGATGGATGCGCGGCTGGAACAGTTGGGCGCGGCCGTTGAAGGGCTGGGTGACAGGCTGGGCGCAGAGGCGGGGCAACACAGCGCACTGACAACCGCCCTGATGCGTCTGGCCGAGGGGCAGGAAACACTCGCGCAGGCGCTCTCGGCGCAAGAGCGTGGCGAGGGGATGGATGCCGAAAGCCGCATGCGGCTGCGGTCCATGGATGTGCAGCTTTTGCGCATTCTCGAGGAAATCAGCGCCGGACGTCAGGATACGATGGCCGAGTTGCGCACCGATCTGGCCGCGCTGACCCGCGCGGTTGAACAGACCCGCCCCCGCGCCAGCGCGCCACGTCCGCTTGGCGCGCCACCTCTTGGCGCGGCGCAGGGCCCCAAGGGCGAGGGGGGCTGACCTATGGCCCTGTCGCGGCGCACCGGGCAACGGTTTCAGGGGGCGATCTGGCCGGGGTTCGTGGATGCGATGACCGGCCTCTTGCTGGTGCTGATGTTCGTGCTGACCATCTTTATGGTTGTGCAATTCGTGCTGCGCGAAACGATCAGTGGACAGGAATCCGAATTGACGGCGCTGAATGCCGAAATGGCGGCGCTGGCGCAAGCCTTGGGGCTGGAGCAGCGCCGCAGCGCCGATCTGACCACCCAACTGGGTGAATTGGACGCGACATTGGGCGAGACGCAGCGCCAGATGGCGCAACAAGAGGCCCTGATCCTTGCGCTGCGCGGGGAACGTGATGCCGGCATGGCGGCCCTGAGCGCCGCCGAAAGCCGGATCACCGCCTTTGAGGCGCAGGTGGCGGCCCTTCTGGCAGATCGTGATCAGGCCTTGGGCGCGGCGGCCGAGCTGGAGGCGGCGCAAGAGCGGTTGATCTCTGAGCAAGAGGCATTGAATCTGGCATTGGCGCAGGCCCGCAGCGAGGTTGATGCGGGTGCCGAAGCGGCGCGGCTGGCGGCAGCGCGGCGTGCGGCGCTGGAGGCGCTGATCGTTGATTTGCGTGCTGAACAGGCGCAAACAGAAGCCACGGCGCAGGCCCTCTCGGGGCAGGTGCAGGATTTGCAGGCGCAACTGTCCGATGAGGAGGCCGCTCGATTGGCCGAGGCCGCCGCAGCCGAGGCATTGCGCGCAAGGTTGCAAAACGCCGATAGCGAGTTGACGGCAATGACCCTCGCATTGGAGGAACAGCGCCGCCGCGCCGAGGAGACGCTGACCCTGCTGGCCGCAGCCGAGGCGGCGCGCGATGATCTGCAAGCCGAACTGTCCACCCAGATGTCCGAAACCGAGCGTGAGGCGGCCCTTTTGGCACAGGCGCAGCGGTTATTGGCCGAGGAGCAGGACAAATCCACCGCTGCGCAGCGCGCACAGGCGCTTTTGAATCAACAGGTTGCGGCTTTGCGCACCCAGTTGGGGCAGTTGCAGGCGCTGTTGGATGACAGTCAGGCGCGCGAAGCGGCATCGTCTGTTCAGGTGCAATCGCTGGGTTCGGACCTGAACGCGGCCTTGGCGCGGGCCGCCGCAGAGGAACGGCGGCGGCGGCAGATGGAAGAGGCCGAGCGGTTGCGGCTGGAGGCCGAAGCGCAGGATTTGCAACGCTACCGGTCCGAGTTTTTCGGGCGGCTACGCGATGTTCTGGGCACGCAAGAAGGCGTGCAGGTGGTGGGTGACCGCTTTGTCTTTGCCTCCGAGGTGCTGTTCCCGCCGGGCAGTGCGGATCTGTCAATTGCCGGGCGTTCCGAAGTGGCCAAGGTGGCCGAAATCCTCAGCGCGGTCGCCGATGACATCCCCGATGGAATCGATTGGGTGATCCGTGTGGATGGGCACACCGATAATGTGCCGCTGTCGGGCTTTGGTGAATTTGCCGATAACTGGGAATTGTCGCAGGCGCGGGCCCTGTCTGTTGTGCGCTATATGTCGCAATCCTTGGGCATCCCGCCTGACCGGCTCAGCGCCAACGGGTTTGGCGAATATAACCCGATCAACCCCGCCAATACCGAAGAGGCGCGGGCGCAGAACCGGCGGATCGAGTTGAAGTTCACAGAAAAGTAGCAGCGCG
>JBLRWJ010000045.1:8307-18756 GCA_047921315.1 Rhodobacterales bacterium
TGGTATCGCTGCGCCGCAAAGAAAAACCTCCGCGCTGGCGGGCAGCGCGGAGGGGGATGGTAGCAGCCGTCAGGCCCACCCGTATCAGTCTGCCGTCAGCAGCGGCGGTTTGTTGCCAGACAGGCGGGCCTGTTCCTGGCCGATGATCTGCAGCTCGATCTCGTTGTCCTTTACACCAACGCGGACCAAACCGCCCTTTGTCAGCTTGCCGAACAACAGCTCTTCTGCCAGTGGCTTTTTGATATGCTCCTGAATGACGCGCCCCAGCGGACGTGCGCCCATTTTATCGTCATAGCCCTTGTCGGCCAGCCATTCGGCGGCGGGTTTGGTCAGTTCGATATGGACGTTGCGATCCATCAGCTGCGCCTCAAGTTGCAGCACAAACTTTTCGACGACCTGCATGATCACCTCTTTCGGCAGGGCGCCAAAGCTGATCACGGCATCCAGACGGTTGCGGAATTCCGGCGTAAAGGTCCGCTCGATCGCGGCTGTATCCTCGCCGGTGCGTTTGTCGCGGCCAAAACCGATGGCGGCCTTTGCCATGTCCGAGGCACCGGCGTTGGAGGTCATGATCAGGATCACATTGCGGAAATCCACCTTGCGCCCGTTATGGTCGGTCAGCGTGCCGTGATCCATCACCTGCAGCAGGATGTTGAACACATCAGGATGGGCCTTTTCAATCTCGTCCAGCAGCAGCACGCAATGCGGGTGCTGGTCGACGCCATCGGTCAACATGCCGCCCTGATCAAACCCGACATAGCCCGGAGGCGCGCCAATCAGGCGTGAAACGGCGTGTTTTTCCATGTATTCGGACATGTCAAAGCGCAACAGTTCAACCCCGAGCGTGTCAGCCAGCTGTTTGGCAACCTCGGTCTTGCCCACGCCTGTCGGTCCGGCGAAAAGGTAGTTCCCGATCGGCTTTTCAGGCTCCCTCAGGCCCGCGCGGGCCAGTTTGATCGCGCTGGACAGGGCCACGATGGCCGCATCCTGCCCGAACACAACGCGTTTGAGGGTCTTTTCCAGATCCTTGAGCACTTCGGCATCATCCTTGGACACATTCTTGGGCGGAATGCGGGCGATTTTGGCGACAACGGCCTCGATCTCCTTGGCGCCGATGGTTTTGCGGCGCTTGGATTCCGCCACCAGATGCTGTGCCGCGCCAGCCTCATCGATGACATCGATCGCTTTGTCGGGCAATTTGCGGTCATTGATATAGCGCGCGCTGAGTTCCACCGCCGATTTGATCGCATCTGCGGTGTAGCGGACCGAATGATGCTCCTCGAAATAGGGTTTCAGACCCTGCAGGATCTTGACGGTATCGTCCACAGTAGGCTCATTCACGTCAATTTTCTGGAACCGCCGCGACAGGGCGCGATCTTTCTCGAAATGCTGACGGAATTCCTTGTAGGTGGTTGATCCCATGCAGCGCAGCTTGCCGCCCTGCAAGGCAGGTTTCAGCAGGTTGGACGCGTCCATCGCGCCGCCCGAAGTGGCACCTGCGCCGATCACGGTGTGGATTTCGTCAATGAACAAAACCGCATCGGGGTGGGATTCAAGCTCGTTCACAACGGCTTTCAGACGCTCCTCGAAATCGCCGCGATAGCGGGTGCCGGCCAGCAGCGCGCCCATATCAAGGCTGAAAATCGTGGTTTTTGACAGAACTTCAGGCGTTTGACCGCGCACGATCTTGAGCGCCAAGCCTTCGGCGATGGCGGTTTTGCCCACACCGGGATCACCCACCAGAAGCGGGTTGTTCTTGCGGCGGCGGCACAGAACCTGAATGCAACGCTCCACCTCGGAGGCGCGGCCGATCAGCGGGTCCACATCGCCCTTGAACGCCTTGGCGTTCAGATCAACGCAATATTTACCAAGCGCCGATTCCTTCTGGTCTGTCGCCTCGGAGGATGTGCTGGTGGTGCTTTCCTCGGCCTCGGTCGCGCCTGTGACGGGGCGCGCCTCGCCGTAAGCGGGGTCTTTGGCCACGCCATGCGCGATGAAATTCACCGCGTCATAGCGGGTCATTTCCTGTTCTTGCAGGAAATAGGCGGCATTGCTTTCGCGTTCGGCAAAGATCGCGACCAGCACATTCGCGCCGGTCACTTCGGTCCGGCCGGAGGATTGCACATGGATCGCCGCGCGCTGGATCACCCGCTGGAAGGCGGCTGTGGGCACCGCTTCGGAGCCATCAATATCGGTGACCAGATTGGACAGATCATCGTCAATAAATTCAACCAGCGTGTTGCGCAGGTCATCGGTATCGACCGAACAGGCCTTCATCACACGATGCGCATCCGGTTCGTCAATCAGCGCCAGCAGCAGATGCTCCAGCGTGGCGAACTCGTGCTTGCGGGCATTGGCCAGCGCCAGGGCTGCGTGGATTGCCTGTTCGAGGGTTGTCGAGAATGAAGGCACGGCTGTGCTCCTCTTTTATCTGGGTTCGTCGCAGGGCAGGCCCGCAGCGAACATGGCCTCATTAAGTTAAAGTGTGGTCTATATCCGGCGGGCTTCAAGTTTTTTCTTGGATACGCCGGTCACATTTTGTTCGACAGGGTCGTGCTGCGTGAGGTTTCAGCATCAGAAATTGTCTTTGCGGCGGCGCAGTTCGGTGAAAACCTGCACAGGTTCAGCCCCGCTAAGGCCAAGATTGGCCTGAATTTCAGGGCTGTCACTGCGCAAAAACGGGTTTGTGGCGCGTTCAGCGGACAAAACAGAAGGCACTGTCGGACGCCCTTGGGCACGCGCGGTTTCGATCTTTTCTATACGTGAAATAAGCGCGGCATTTCCCGGTTCAATGGTCAGCGCGAATTTTGCATTGGCAGTGGTATATTCATGGCCAGAGCAGATCAATGTTTCCGGCGGCAGGGCCGATAATTTGCCAAGGCTGTCATACATCTGCGCAGGCGTTCCCTCAAACAGCCGCCCGCAGCCCATGGCCATCAGGCTGTCGGCGGTAAAACACACCGAACTATCCGCAAAATAAAACGCAATATGGCCGATTGTATGACCGCTGACATCTATCACGGTGCCGCTGTGCTGCCCGATGGCGATTGTGTCGCCCTCGGCCACGGCCCTGTCCAGTGGTGGCAGGCGGTGCGCATCGGCGGCGGCCCCGATCACGGTGGCGGGTTGGGCCGCAAGCAGGGCGGCCAAGCCATCGACATGATCCCAGTGGTGATGGGTCAGCAGCACATGCGACAGCGTCCAGCCGCGTTGCGCCAGCGCCTGCAGGATGGGTGCTGCCTCGGGCACGTCAATCACGGCGGTCTGTCCGCTGGCCTTGTCATGGGCCAGAAAGGCGTAATTGTCCTTGAGGCAAGGAATGGTCACGATCTCAAGGGGCATGGCGTTTCATCTTTTGCTTGTTAAACTGTCCCCCCAGAGTGGCGGAACCGGAGGCGGACCGCAATGCATCTAGATGTGCAAGACCTGCGCAATTTTTACTACCGCAGCACATTGGGCCGCGCGGCGCAAAAGGCCGTGCGCGATCAGATGCTGCGCATGTGGCCAGAGGCGAAGGGCCAGACCGTGGTGGGATTCGGCTTTGCCGTGCCGCTGTTGCGCCCCTATCTGGCGGATGCGCGGCGTGTCATCGGGCTGATGCCGGGGCCGCAAGGGGTGATGCCATGGCCTGCGGGCATGCCGAATGTGTCTGTGCTATGCGAGGAAACCGCATGGCCGATTGAAACCGGACATGTCGATAAGCTGGTTTTGCTGCACGGGCTTGAAACATCCGAACAGCCATCCGCCCTGCTGGATGAGTGTTTTCGGGTGCTGGGGCCGGGGGGCAGCGCGCTGTTTATTGTGCCGAACCGTGCGGGGCTGTGGTCACGTTCGGATGCCACGCCATTTGGCTATGGCAGGCCCTACACCCTCAGCCAGCTTGAGGCGCAGCTCAAACGTCACGCGTTCCTGCCAGAGCGGCATATGACCACGCTCTATCAGCCGCCCTCGAACAAGCGGTTCTGGCGCAAGACCGCCAATGTCTGGGAAGGCGCGGGGATGCGCCTGTCGATGGTGCTGTCAGGCGGCGTGCTGATGGTGGAGGCGACAAAGCGGGTGCAGGCCTCGAGCGGGCCGGGCCTGCGCGCGGCGGTGCGGCGGCCGCTGAAGGTGCTGGATGGTCTGGGCAGCCCGACCCCCGAGGCCAAGCCGGCCTGATCGGCCCGCCAGCGCTGCGGGATGGGTTTCAGCGGCGGTCCGGCAGTGCGTGCCGCCGGTGATAGCGGTAACGATTTGCCGCCGCCGCGCGCGCTTTGCGCCCAAGCGGGCTGGATTATGCGGCCAAAAGCGTGATTTTTTTTCGCCTGATTCATGTGCAAACCGCCGCACCTTTCTTAACGTGTTGTTAAAAAACAAAATTCATCAAAGCGCCCGGAGTCTATAGCAGGTTGCTAGGTCTGGAAGGCTCTGCTACACCCACGCCGATTTTGATGCTTTGACAGATGTTAAGGCAGGGCAACCTCTCCGGTGGCGTTTCGCGCCAAATGACCCCGGAGGCAGATTATCGGAAGGGTGGACGTGTCCGAACCAGCTTCGATTTCCACTGGCATTGCATCACGCTATGCCAAGGCCGTTTTTGAACTGGCCAAAGAAAGCAAAAGCGTCACCAAGATCGAAGCCGATCTTGATGCCTTAGAATCCGCGCTGTCTGACAGCGCCGATTTCAATGCGCTGATCCATAGCCCGATTTACACCCGCGATGAGCAGGCATTGGCAATGGCGGCATTGGCCAAGAAGATGGGCCTGACCCCGACCATGACAAATGTTCTGGGTCTGATGGCGGCCAAGAGGCGGTTGTTCGTGTTGCCGCAGCTTGCGGCCACGCTGCGGGCGATCATCGCGGATGATAAAGGCGAAGTAACCGCTGAAGTGACCAGTGCCAAGGCACTGACCAAGGCGCAATCCGACAAGCTGAGCAAGCTTCTGGCGGATCGTACCGGCAAGACTGTGAAAATTAAATCGGCCGTCGATGAAAGCCTCATCGGCGGTCTTGTCGTCAAGGTTGGCTCGAAAATGATCGACACCTCGATCGCTTCGCGCCTCAACTCCCTCCAGAATGCAATGAAAGAGGTCGGATAAATGGGTATCCAAGCAGCGGAAATTTCTGCGATCCTGAAGGACCAGATCAAGAACTTCGGCCAGGAAGCCGAAGTTGCCGAGGTGGGTCGCGTGTTGTCCGTCGGTGACGGTATTGCGCGCGTCTACGGTCTGGATAATGTCCAGGCGGGCGAGATGGTTGAATTTCCCGGCGGTATCCGCGGGATGGCCCTGAACCTTGAGACCGACAATGTCGGTGTCGTGATCTTCGGTTCCGACCGTGACATCAAAGAAGGTGACACCGTCAAGCGCACCAAATCCATCGTGGACGTGCCGATCGGGGATGCGCTGCTGGGCCGCGTTGTGGATGGTCTGGGCAACCCGCTGGACGGCAAAGGCGCGATCAAGACCGAGGCGCGCGGCATTGCGGACGTGAAAGCCCCCGGCATCATCCCGCGCAAATCGGTGCATGAGCCGATGGCAACGGGCCTGAAATCGGTTGACGCGATGATCCCCGTTGGCCGTGGCCAGCGCGAACTGATCATCGGTGACCGTCAGACAGGCAAGACAGCCATCGCGCTGGACACCATTCTGAACCAGAAATCCTATAACGATGCCGCAGGCGATGACGAAAGCAAAAAGCTTTACTGCATCTATGTCGCCATCGGGCAGAAACGCTCCACCGTGGCGCAGCTGGTGAAAAAGCTCGAAGAATCGGGCGCGATTGAATATACAATCGTCGTGGCCGCAACAGCATCTGACCCCGCGCCGATGCAGTTTCTGGCACCCTATTCAGCCACCGCGATGGCCGAATTCTTCCGCGACAATGGCCGCCATGCGCTGATCATCTATGATGATCTGTCCAAGCAGGCCGTGTCTTATCGCCAGATGTCGCTGCTGCTGCGCCGCCCGCCGGGCCGCGAAGCCTATCCCGGTGACGTGTTCTATCTCCACTCCCGCCTGCTGGAGCGGTCTTGCAAACTGAACGAGGATTTCGGCGCGGGTTCCTTGACGGCGCTGCCGATCATCGAAACGCAGGGCGGTGACGTGTCGGCCTTTATTCCGACCAACGTGATCTCGATCACCGATGGCCAGATCTTCCTTGAAACCGAACTGTTCTATCAGGGCATCCGCCCCGCCGTGAACACAGGTCTGTCGGTCAGCCGCGTTGGCTCCAGCGCGCAGACCAATTCGATGAAATCTGTCGCGGGTCCGGTCAAGCTGGAACTGGCGCAGTATCGCGAGATGGCCGCCTTTGCGCAATTCGGGTCCGATCTGGATGCCGCCACACAGCAATTGCTCAACCGTGGCGCGCGCCTGACCGAACTGATGAAGCAGCCGCAATATTCGCCGTTGACCAACGCCGAAATCGTCTGCGTCATCTATGCAGGCACCAAAGGCTATCTGGACAAGGTCGGTGTGAAGGATGTTGGCCGTTTTGAAGCTGGTCTGCTGACGCATCTGCGCGGCAAACACGCGGATTTGCTGGATTACATCACCAAGCAAGACCCGAAGATCAAAGGCGAGGCCGAGGATAAGATCAAAGCTGCGCTGGACGCCTTCGCCGCTGACTTCGCATAAGGGGATTAGGCTATGCCAAACCTCAAGGATCTGAAAAACAGGATCGCGAGTGTCAAGTCGACGCGCAAGATCACCAAGGCCATGCAGATGGTGGCCGCCGCAAAACTGCGGCGGGCACAGGACGCAGCCGAGGCGGCGCGCCCCTATGCTGAACGGTTCAACGCCGTGATGGCAGGGCTGGCCGCATCGGTGGGCGGTAGCGATACGGCGCCACGGCTTCTGGCCGGAACGGGCGAGGACAAGGTGCATCTGCTGGTGGTCATGACCGCGGAGCGGGGCCTGTGCGGCGGTTTCAACGCGAACATCGCCAAACTGGCCAAGCAGCGCGCCGCCTCCCTTCTGGCGCAGGGCAAGACCGTCAAGATCGTGACGGTCGGCAAGAAAGGCCGTGATCAGCTCAAGCGGGAATACGCCAAGTATTTCGTCGGTCATGTCGACCTGACCGAGGTCAAGCGCGTGGGCTATGTTGATGCGCAGGGTATCGCGCGCGATGTGCTGGACCGTTTCGATGCGGGTGAATTTGACGTGGCTACGCTCTTTTTCTCGAAGTTCGTGAACGTGGTCAGTCAGATTCCGACAGCGCAGCAGATCATCCCGGCCACCTTTGATGCGCCAGAGGAGGATGCCGCCAGCCTGCTTTATGATTACGAGCCCAGCGAAGAGGCCATTCTGGCCGACCTGCTGCCGCGCGGCGTTGCAACGCAGATCTTTACGGCGCTGTTGGAAAATGCGGCCTCTGAACAAGGTGCGCGGATGTCCGCGATGGATAACGCGACCCGCAACGCAGGCGAGATGATCGACAAACTGACCATCCAGTACAACCGCTCGCGTCAGGCCGTGATCACCAACGAGCTTATTGAAATTATCTCGGGCGCTGAAGCGCTCTAAAGAACCGGAGACGAAACATGGCAAACGCAAAAGGCAAAATCACTCAGGTGATCGGCGCCGTTGTGGACGTGCAGTTCGGGGATCAACTGCCCGAGATCCTCAACGCGCTGACCACTGATAACAATGGCAAAAAGCTGGTTCTGGAAGTGGCCCAGCATCTGGGTGAAGGCACAGTGCGCGCCATCGCCATGGACGCCACCGAAGGTCTGGTGCGCGGTCAGGAAGTGACCGACACCGCAGGCCCGATCATGGTGCCGGTCGGCAATGCAACGCTGGGCCGCATCCTGAACGTGACAGGCGATCCGATTGATGAAAAAGGCCCGGTTGACGCGGACGAGCATCGTTCGATCCACGCGCCTGCGCCAGAATTTGCAGAGCAGTCCACCGAATCCGTGGTGCTGGAAACCGGCATCAAGGTGATCGACCTGCTGGCGCCTTACGCCAAGGGCGGTAAAATCGGCCTGTTCGGCGGTGCCGGTGTGGGCAAGACGGTTCTGATCATGGAGCTGATCAACAATATCGCCAAAGTGCATTCCGGCTTTTCGGTTTTCGCCGGTGTGGGTGAGCGGACGCGGGAAGGCAACGACCTTTATCACGAGATGATCGAATCGGGCGTTATTGTTCCCGATGATCTGACCCAGTCCAAAGTCGCGCTGGTCTATGGCCAGATGAACGAGCCTCCGGGCGCGCGTATGCGTGTGGCGCTGTCGGGTCTGACATTGGCCGAACAGTTCCGCGACCAGTCGGGTACTGACGTTCTGTTCTTTGTGGACAACATCTTCCGCTTCACACAGGCCGGTTCCGAAGTGTCCGCTCTGCTGGGGCGTATCCCGTCCGCCGTGGGCTACCAGCCAACGCTGGCCACCGATATGGGCGCGCTGCAGGAACGCATCACTTCGACCAAGGCGGGGTCCATCACCTCGGTGCAGGCGATCTATGTGCCTGCGGATGACTTGACAGACCCTGCGCCTGCCACCTCCTTTGCCCACCTTGACGCCACCACCGTTCTGTCGCGTGCGATTTCGGAGCTTGGCATCTATCCCGCCGTGGACCCGCTGGATTCCACCTCGCGCCTGCTGGACCCCGCCGTCATCGGGGAAGAGCATTACAAGGTCGCCACGGATGTGCAGCAGGTGCTTCAGCGCTACAAATCGCTGCAGGATATCATCGCCATCCTTGGCATGGACGAACTGAGCGAGGAGGACAAACTGACCGTCTCCCGCGCGCGGAAAATCCAGCGGTTCCTGTCGCAACCCTTCGACGTGGCCAAAGTGTTCACCGGCTCTGACGGTATCCAGGTGCCGCTGGCAGATACGATCGAATCGTTCAAGGCGGTTGTTGCGGGTGAATATGATCACCTGCCCGAAGGCGCCTTCTATATGGTGGGCGGGATCAAGGATGTGATCGCCAAAGCTGAACGTATGGCCGCAGACGCGGCCTAAGGGAGGGCCGAAATGGCTGAGACCATGCAATTCGACCTCGTCAGCCCCGAGCGCCGCCTGGCCTCTATGGCCGTGGCGCAGGTGCAGATCCCGGGTGCCGATGGTGACCTGACAGCGATGCCTGACCATGCACCGCTGATCACGACCCTGCGCCCCGGCCTGCTGCGCGTCAGCGGCCCTGATGGTGATGCCGCTTTCGTCGTGACGGGCGGTTTTGCCGAAATCACGGGCGAAGGGACATCGGTTCTGGCCGAAAAGGCAATGCCGGTGGCCGAAGCGACAGCCGCTGATTTTGACACGCTGATCGGGCTGGCAACAGAGGCCGTTGCGAAAGCACCGGCTGAGGGCAAAGATGCCGCTGACAAGCTGGTGGCGGACCTGCAGGCGCTGCGGAGCGAAGTCGGCGTTTAACGGCTTTGATGCAACAGATGACAAAGGCCCCGCCCTGTGGTGGGGCCTTTTTCGTTTGATGGCGGCGCGGCCTGATCTGCGGCGGTTCATTTTTCTGGCGCATTCCTGCCAAATTCTGGCAGTATTCCAGCACAGAAGCATCAGGGGTCACATGCACCGGTTCAGGACCAATTCCATCGGGATAGAGCAGGGCGAGGTTATCCTGTTTTCTGATTTCGAACATGACGGTGTCATGTGGACAGGGCATGGCCCGCGCCAGATCCGCAGTTTTGTACATTTCCAAGAGGCATTTCTGAACCCGCCCATGGTGCATGTCGCGCTCAGCATGTGGGACATGTCCAACAGCACCAATGCCCGCGCCGATGTTCAGGCAAACGAGGTGCGTTCCGAGGGGTTCGCGATTCTGTTTCGCACATGGGGCGATACCAAAGTGGCGCGTGTGCGTGTCAGTTGGCTGGCGATGGGCGATCTGTTCGAAGAAGATGACTGGCGCATTGATTGATGCGCCAGCCTTGCCTGCCTGCGGTTATGTGGCCCGCCGTCAGACCTTGAACTGCCCCTCATAGATCGGATCAAGGGTCTCTGTCTCGAACAGGGATGACACGGATGTCCCGTTCCAGATGTTCAATATGGCCTGCGCAAACATCGGTGCGGTGGGTACGATGCGGATATTGGGCGCATGGCGCACGGCATCAGAGGCTTCGATCGAATCCGTGATCACCAGTGATTTCATCACCGAATTGGTGATCCGTTCCACAGCGGGGCCGGACAGCACGCCATGGGTGATATAGGAATGCACTTCCTTGGCACCGTTCTCGACAAGCACTTCAGCGGCTTTGCACAGCGTGCCCGCCGTATCGCAGATATCATCCACGATCAGGCAGGTCTTTCCGGTCACATCACCGATCACGGTCATTTCCGCAATCTCGCCCGGTTTCTCGCGGCGCTTGTCCACAATCGCCAGCGGCGCATTGATCCGCTTGGCCAGTTCGCGCGCACGCGCAACCCCCCCCACATCCGGCGAGACGACCATCAGATCATCCATCTGGCCCGCGAAATGGGATTTGATATCCAGCGCAAAGATCGGCGA
>JBLRWJ010000046.1:0-12058 GCA_047921315.1 Rhodobacterales bacterium
CCTAGATCGCTGCGGGGCGCACATCATCGGTGGGTGGCAGCGCCTCAACCGTATCTGCGTTCATCAACCCTGCGACCCGCTCCAGCCCGGCCAGCAGCATCAACTGCTCCCATTCCGGCAGATTTTCAAACTTTGCGCTGAAGGCGGCGTAAAGCGGATTGGGCGCATTGGCGAGCAGCTTGCGCCCCTCTTCGGTGGCGGCAACACGGATCAGGCGGCGATCCTGTTCGCTGCGGCGGCGGGTCACGAATCCCCTGCCCTCCAGCTTGTCGATCAAGGATGTGATCGTGGCCTGCGATACGCCAGAGCGGCGGGCGATTTCCTTTGGGGTGGTGCGATCATCCTCGGCCACAATCTCCAGCACGATCATCTGCGCCAGCGTAAGCCCGGTGCGCCGCGCCAGCGCGCGCGCATTTGTATCGGCCACATGCATGATGCGCCGCAGGGTGACGAGAACAGATTCGGAACGGCTTGTCATGGTGATACCCCAAGTGGACGGTGCACCATTTTGATCCCGAAATGCGGGGGTTGCAAGAATATCATTTGACTGCCGAAGCATAATCTATCCTCCTATATCTTCGTCTATCGAAGCAATTTTCAATCTCACAGCGATGTGCGAAATATAATTTCAACAGTTAATCTAGCGTTTACTGCATAAAATTGCAAATTTTGACCATTTTGCCCAAAAGGGTTGCATTTCGATAATCAAAGTATATGTTTCGGTCATCGAATGAAACAGTGCGATGAGGGCCTGATGACTGACACTGCGACGCAACCCAAGATCCGCCGGCCGAATGTGCGCCTGCGCAAGCCGACCGTCGAAGATGGTTCGGACGTCTGGGAGCTGATCAGCACCTGTAAGCCGCTAGATGAGAACTCGATGTACTTCAATCTGATCCAATGTGATCACTTTGCCGATACCTGCATCCTTGCCGAGCGTGAGGGCCAGATCGTGGGCTGGATTTCAGGGCATATCCCGCCGGACAAGCCCGATGCGTTGTTCGTGTGGCAGGTGGCCGTCAGCCCTGAGGCGCGTGGCCTTGGCCTTGCGGGGCGCATGTTGCGGTCCCTGTTTGACCGGCCCGAACTGGCCGCGGTGACGCGGATCGAAACAACAATCACCCGCGACAACAGGCCGTCATGGGCGCTGTTCCGCGCCTTTGCCGCCAAGCGCGGCGGCACCCTGACCCATGCGCCGCATTTTGAGCGTGGCGCGCATTTTGATGGCGCACATGCCACGGAATATCTGGTCAATATCGACTTTTCCGAAGCCGCACGGCAGGCCGTTCAGGCCGCTGCGCAAGGCTCCTCCCCTGATCGGCCGCAACAACACGCCGCCTGATCCCATTCCTTTACGACCCTGAGAGGTACTTGTTATGACACGCACCGACACTGCCGGTGTTTCCGGCATCTATGACCGTCGCGAATCCGCTGCGCGCAGCTATTGCCGCAGCTTCCCGACCGAGTTCGTCAAGGCGTCCAACGCCACGATGACAGACGCGTCAGGCCGCGATTACATTGATTTTCTGGCCGGCTGTTCATCTTTGAACTATGGCCACAACGATCCCGATATGAAGGCCGCGTTGATTGATCACATCACCGCAGATGGCGTGACGCATGGTCTGGACATGCACACAAACGCCAAAACCGCGTTTCTGGAGGCGTTCGAGACGCATATCCTGAAACCGCGCGGGATGGATCACAAGATCATGATGACCGGCCCCACCGGCACCAACGCGGTTGAGGCAGCAATGAAGCTGGCGCGCAAGGTGACGGGGCGTCACAATATCATCGCCTTCACCAACGGCTTTCACGGCATGACGCTGGGGGCCCTTGGTGCCACGGGCAATGCAGGCAAGCGCGGCGGCGCGGGCATGCCGATCCCCGGTGTGACGCATTTGCCCTATGAAGGTGCCTTTGGCCCCGAAGTGGACACGCTGGCGCAGATCGAGATGATGCTGGACAACCCGTCATCGGGGATGGACGCGCCCGCCGCCTTTCTGCTGGAGCCTGTGCAGGGCGAAGGCGGTCTGAATGCGGCATCGGCTGACTGGATCAAGGGCATCGCTGCGCTGGCCAAAAAGCATGGCGCGCTGCTGATCGTGGATGACATTCAGGCCGGGATTGGCCGCACCGGCACTTTCTTTTCATTCGAGGAGATGGGCATTGTGCCGGATATGATCCCGCTGGCAAAATCCCTGTCCGGCATGGGCCTGCCCTTTGCGGCGCTGCTGATCCGGCCTGATCTGGATATCTGGAAACCGGCTGAACATAACGGCACCTTTCGTGGCAACAACCACGCCTTTGTCACAGCGCGTGTCGCGCTGGAAAAGTTCTGGACGAATGGCAAATTCACCGACCAGATCAGGGAAAAGGCCAAGCTGTTGAACCAGCGGCTGGTCGATATTGCGGGCCATGTGCCCGGTGCCACCCTGAAGGGGCGCGGCATGATGCAGGGGGTTGATGTCGGATCAGGTGATCTGGCCGGGGCCATCTGCGCCGAATGCTTTGCGCATGGCCTGATCATCGAGACATCAGGCGCGCATGATGAGGTGGTCAAGGTGCTGGCCCCGCTGACCATTCCGATGGAGCAGTTGAAAGCCGGACTTGATATCCTTGAGGCCGCCACACGCGCCCAAACCCAAAGCCACAAGATTGCAGCGGAGTAAGACCAGATGATTGTACGCGATTTCAATGTTGAGAAGACCACAAACCGCAAAGTGGCGAATGAGCGCTGGAACTCTGTCAGGTTGCTGCTGGCGGGTGACGGGATGGGCTTTTCCTTTCATATCACCACGATCGAGGCAGGCAGCGAGCATACGTTCCACTACAAGAACCACTTTGAAAGCGTCTATTGCATTTCGGGTGAGGGCACCATTGAAGAGCTGGACAATGGCAAGGTCCACACCATCAAGCCCGGCGTGATGTATGCGCTGAACCTGCATGACAAACACACGCTGCGCGCCACGTCTGAGTTGGTGCTGGCCTGCTGTTTCAACCCGCCCGTGACGGGCGATGAGGTGCACCGCGCCGATGGCTCCTACGCCGCGGCGGATTGAGCGCGGCACAACCATTCACTGACAAGAAAGGGCGACCGGCTGTCTTTGGGCCGGCGCAATTCTGACATGACACATACCGTTGAAAAGATCGGCGGCACCTGTATGAGCCGCGCCCCCGAATTGCTGGACGCGCTGTATCTGCGCGATGATCCCTATGGCCGCATCTTTGTGGTCTCGGCCTTCGGCGGGATAACCAACCGTCTGTTGGAGCATAAGAAATCCGGCCAATCGGGGGTCTATGCACTGTTTGCCGATGCCGATAACGATGAGGGCTGGTCCGAGGCGCTGACCGCGACAGGCACCGAAATGATCCGCGTGCATGCCGATATTCTTGACGATATCGGCGACAGGCAGCGCGCCGATGCCTTCGTCAAGGACCGGATCGAGGGCGCGCGCGCCTGCATGATTGACCTGCAGCGCCTGTGCTCTTACGGCCATTTCCGCATCGAGGCGCATCTGCTGACGCTGCGCGAATTGCTGTCAGGTCTGGGCGAGGCGCATTCGGCCTTTGTCACCACGCTGTTGTTGAACCGGCACGGGGTGAACGCGCGATTTGTTGATCTGACAGGCTGGCGCGATGACGAACAGCCCAGATTGGAAAACCGGATCAAACAGGGGCTTGAAGGGTTGGATCTGGCCTCTGACCTGCCGATCGTGACGGGCTATGCGCAATGCTCCGAAGGGTTGATGCGCGAATATGACCGTGGCTATACCGAAGTGGTCTTTGCCCATCTGGCCGCGCAGACCGGCGCATCCGAGGCGATCATTCACAAGGAATTCCACCTGTCCAGCGCCGATCCCAAGCTGGTGGGGCTGGACACTGTGCGCAAGATCGGGCGCACGTCTTATGATGTGGCGGATCAGCTCTCCAATCTGGGGATGGAGGCGATCCACCCCAATGCCGCCAAGATCCTGCGGCAAGCCGATGTGCCCTTGCGCGTGAAACACGCGTTCGAGCCGGATGATCCGGGCACGTTCATCGGCCCCGAGGGCGGTGCGGCGGGCCGCGTCGAGATGGTCACAGGGCTGGGCGTTTACGCGTTTGAACTGTTCGAGCCGGATATGGTGGGCGCCAAGGGCTATGACGCGGCGATTCTGGATGCGCTGACGCGGCATGATATCTGGATCGTGTCGAAAACCTCGAATGCCAATTGCATCACACATTGGCTGGACGGTTCGCTGAAATCCATCCGCAAGGCCGAACGCGATCTGGCCAGGCAATTCCCCAATGCCGAGATCACAACCCGCAATCTGGCGCTGGTGTCGGTGATCGGCAGTGATCTGTCCACGCTGGGCGTGATGCGTCAATCGCTCAATGCCTTGCACGCCGAGGGGATCAACCCGCTGGCCATGCAGCAAGGTACCCGCAGGGTCGAGATGCAGGTGATGATCGACAAGGCGCAGATGGCCAAGACCATCAAGGTGCTGCACCGCGCCCTGATCGAAGAGGCGGGCGAAAGCGATAGTGATAGCGAACCCGCGCCTGCGGCTATCGCGGCAGAGTAAGGATAAGGGGGCTTCGGCCCCCTTTCTTCTATGATCTATGAGTGTGTTCGAGCGATTATCGGCGCAGATTCCAGTTTTTTACTTTTTAAACGAGGCTGCACGCGCGGACAGGGCCACACCCTCCGCGCGGAATCAAGGCGCATAGCGCCGCCGCGCGATCGCCGACACGCCCCCCGGGGCGGCGATTTTGCTAGGTTTGGGCAGCGACGCATGTTGGAAGATGTTGCAGGGATAAACTGCCTCAAACCAAGGGAAATGCGCCACCCCGCGTGTCGGCGACCGCGCCGCCAGCATCACAGCCTTGAAAACACCGCCATCTGGCTGGCGCCGCCCAGATCGGGATGGGCACCCGCGATAGTGCTGCAGGTGACGCCATAGCCCATCCGCGCCGCCACCCCGTCCGCCCAATGCCGGAACTGCGCGCGCGTCCATTCGAAATGGTGATCGGGGCGGCGAAACCGCGTGCGGGGCACGCCCAACAGGTCATTGAACTCGGCATTCGGGGTGGTCACCAGCACATGCGCGGGCTGCATCACGCCAAAGACCGCCGCCTCCAGCGCAGGCAAGGCCGATCGCGGCAGATGCTCGATCGTTTCGACCAGACAGGCGCAATCATACCCCGCCAGATCAGGATGCGCCGCCGTCATGGAACCATGCCGCGCCTGCGCCAGCCCCCCGCGCGGATGCGCCGCCAGCCGCGCACGGCATTGCACAAGCGACGGCTCTGACAGATCAATACCGATGATCTGCGTGATCCGCTCTACCCCCAGCAGCGGCAGCATCAGATCCCCTGACCCGCAGCCCAGATCCAGCACCGTCTGGACATGCAAATCGCGCAGCACGCCCAACACCGCGCCCAGCCGTTCCTGATGCCACCATGTGCTCATCTTGCGCCGCGCGCCCCCGTTCCCGTTCCACAGGCTTTGCCATAGCAGAGAGATCGGCGCTGGACAGCCCCCCGGCTTTACCCGATCATATTCAAAAAACCGCAAGGATAGTCACATGCGCCCTGCCCGCCTGCTTTATGCGATATCGCTGATCTGCCTGATCCTTCCCGCCTCATCCCGCGCCGGGGTGCTGGACGTGCAAGCCGTGACACAGGATGTCTGGGCGCTGGTCGGCCCCAAGGACCAGCGCGATGCGCAGAACCTTGCCAATAACGCCACCTTCGCGCTGGTCGTGACACCGGATGGCGCGGTTCTGGTTGATCCGGGTGGATCATGGAACGGGGCGGCGATGATCCATACGGCGGTGCAAGGGCTGACCGAACAGCCTGTGCGCTATATCATCAATACCGGCGGGCAGGATCATCGCTGGCTGGGCAACGGTTATTGGCAGGCGCAGGGCGCAACCGTGATCGCGTCAGAGGCGGCTGTGACCGATCAGGCCGCGCGCGCATCGCAACAGATGAGCGGGCTGGCGCAGTTTCTGGGTGACGGGCTGGATGGTACCGCCCCCGCCTATGCCGATGTGACATTTGAGCGCGATTACCAGCTGGAGCTTGGCGGCCTGACATTCGAGATCCGCCATCGCGGCCAAGCCCACACAGCGGGTGACAGCTATGTCTGGCTGCCCGCCCGCCAGACCGTCTTTACCGGCGATATCGTCTATACCGAACGTCTGTTGGGCAACGGGCCGCAATCCAATGTGCAAAGCTGGATCGCGGTGTTCGAGGCGATGGCCAGCCTTGATCCGGTGCATCTGGTGCCCGGCCATGGCGCGGCGACCACGCTGGATCATGCGCGGCGCGACACCTATGATTATCTGATGAATCTACGCCAACAGATCGCCGCGTTGATCGCGGATGGTGGCGATATCATGGATGCGCCTGCCATTGACCAAACCGCTTTCAGCTATCTGGAGCAGTTTGACGCCCTTGCCGGACGCAATGCGCAAACCGCCTATGAGCAGATGGAATGGGAATGATCCCGTCCTGATCGCACAAGAACGGAATCGCCTTGAAGCGGCGGTAATCCTGCCCTACCCTGTCGCTTGAAACCGTTGGGGTGCCCGCAAGGGCTGAGAGGCGCAAGCCAACCCATCGAACCTGATCCGGGTCATACCGGCGGAGGGAACGGTATATGACAAAGGGGCCATCGCCCCTTTTCCCGTCTCCCAAAACCGCTGATCCGTGTGGCACAATGGGGGACAAGGCATGAGCGCCATTGCATTGACGATCGCAGGCTCTGACAGCGGGGGCGGCGCGGGCATACAGGCCGACATCAAGTCATTCTCGGCGCTTGGTGTCTATGGGGCCAGCGTGATTACCGCGCTCACGGCACAAAACACCCGCGCCGTGACGATGGTGGAACCGGCCAGCCCCGCAATGATCGCGGCGCAGATTGCCGCCGTCTTCGATGATCTGGATATCCGCGCCGTCAAACTGGGCATGTTGGGTGGGGCCGAGGCGATCCATACGGTGGCGGACGGATTGCGCGGGCGCGCCGTGCCTGTGGTGCTGGACCCGGTGATGGTGGCCAAATCGGGCGATGCGCTGCTGCCCGATGATGCGATCGCCAGCCTGATCGAGGCGCTGTTGCCGCGCGCCGATCTGCTGACACCCAACCTGCCAGAGGCCGCCCGCCTGCTGGGCTGTGATGCGGCGCAGGACGTGGCCGGAATGCAGGAACAGGGCCATGCCCTGCTGGCGCTGGGGCCGCGTGCCGTGCTGATGAAGGGCGGCCATGCGGCGGGCGATACCTGCACCGATCTGTTGATCACCGCCAACGGCACCCTGCGCCTGACTGCGCCACGCCGGACCACAGCCAACACCCATGGCACCGGCTGCACCCTGTCCGCCGCCATTGCCGCCGGGCTGGCGCAGGGGCTGGACATGGATGATGCGGTACGCCGCGCGCATGGCTATCTGCAAGGGGCGATTGCGGCGGCGGACCTGTTGCATGTGGGGCAAGGCCATGGGCCGGTGCATCATTTCCATGCGGTCTGGCCGCATGTCTGATGTCACCATCATCGGCGCGGGTGTCGCGGGCCTGTGGGCGGCCTATGCGCTTAGCCAGCGGGGTATCACGCCACGCCTGATCGACGCGGCAGGCGCACCTGGCGCGCATGGCTGTTCGTGGTGGGCGGGCGGTATGCTGGCCCCGTTCTGCGAAGGGGCCACGTCAGAGCCATTGGTCATCGCGCATGGCCAGCGCGCCGCCACCGACTGGGCCGAGGTGACGCATGTACAGCACCAAGGCTCGCTTGTCGTGACATTGGCGCGCGACCGAACCGAGCTGGACCGCTTTGCCCGCCGCACCAAAGGCCACAGGCGTATCAGCGGCGCGGATCTGGCGGCGCTGGAACCTGATCTGGACCAACAGGGCCGCGAGGCGCTCTATTTCGACACCGAGGCGCATCTGACCCCGCGCCGCGCCCTGTCTGATCTGACAGCGGCTTTGGCAGCAAAAGGTATCACCATCGAACAGGCCCAGGCGCGGATCGAGGATATCCCCGGCCCGGTGCTGGATTGTCGCGGCATGGCGGCGGCGGCGCATCTGCCACGCTTGCGCGGGGTGCGCGGTGAAATGGCGCTGCTGCGCACATCCGAGGTGGTGCTCAACCGCCCTGTGCGCCTGCTGCATCCGCGCCACCCGCTTTATATTGTGCCGCGCGGTGATGGCGTGTTCATGCTGGGGGCCACGCAGATCGAATCCGAACAGCGCGGTCCGGTCACGGCACGGGCGCTGCTGGAACTGTTGTCAGCGGCCTATGCGCTGCACCCCGCCTTTGCCGAGGCGCAGGTGATCGAAACCGGCGCGGATCTGCGCCCCGCCTTTGCCGATCATGTGCCGCGTGTGGTGCAACAAGGGCGCGTACTGCATCTGAACGGGCTGTTCCGCCACGGCTATCTGATGGCACCGGCCTTGGCGCGGCAGGCGGCGGATTATCTGGAAACCGGAACCAGGGGGGATCTTTTCCATGCGGATTGAGGTGAATGGCGACATGCACGAGGTGACAGGCGTAACCGTGGCCACAGTGCTGGCGGAACTTGGCTGGGGCGGGGCCAAGGTGGCGACCGCGCTGAACGGTGAATTTCTGCCTGCCGCGGCACGGGCGGGGCAGGCCCTGACGGATGGTGACCGGCTGGAAGTGCTGGCCCCGATGCAGGGGGGCTGACGGGATGCGCGATTTCTACGGCGTCACGCTGGACAACCCCTTGATGCTGGGCACGGCGCAATACCCGTCCCCTGCGGTGATGGAGGCGGCGTTCCGCGCCTCTGGTGCATCGGTCGCCACCGTATCCTTGCGCCGCGAAACCGGCGGTGGGCAGGCATTCTGGCAGATGATCAAGGGCTTGGGCGTGCATGTTCTGCCCAACACCGCCGGATGCTATTCAACGCGCGAGGCGGTGACCACCGCCCGCATGGCGCGCGAGGTGTTCGAGACGAACTGGATCAAGCTGGAGGTGATCGGCCATGCCGACACGCTGCAACCCGACCCGTTCGGCACGCTGGAGGCGGCCGAGATGCTGTGTGCCGAAGGCTTTGAGGTATTTCCCTATATGACCGAGGATCAGGTGCTGGCGCAGCGGCTTGTCGATGCGGGCTGCCGCGTGCTGATGCCATGGGGCGCGCCGATCGGGTCAGGCCTTGGGCTGAACAACCGCTACGGCTTGCGGACCCTGCGCGCGGCCTTTCCCGATATTGCGATGGTCGTGGATGCCGGGCTTGGCCTGCCCAGCCATGCGGCGGATGCGCTGGAAATGGGCTTTGACGCGGTGCTGCTGAATACCGCCGTGGCGCAGGCGGGCGATCCTGCCGCCATGGCCGAAGCGTTCGGGCTGGCCGCGCGTGCCGGTGCCTTGGCGTATCGCGCCGATCCGATGGCCCCGCGCGACATGGCCGTGCCCTCAACCCCCGTTATTGGAAAGGCCTGGCTGTAACATGGCGATGATCCTGCCCCGTTTCTACCCGATTTTCGACAGTGCCGCATGGCTGGAACGCGCCCTGCCCCTTGGCGTCAAACTGGTACAGTTGCGGCTGAAGGATATGGACGATGCAACCCTGCGCGCCGAGATCAGCGCAGGGCTGGCACTGGCGCGCCAGCATGGTGCGGCGCTGGTGGTGAATGATCATTGGCAGATCGCAATAGATCTGGGCGCGGAGTGGCTGCATCTGGGCCAAGAGGATCTGGATACCGCCGATCTGGGCGCGATCCGCCGCGCGGGGCTGCGGCTGGGCCTGTCCACGCATGACCATGCCGAGCTGGAGCGCGCCTTGGCGCTATCGCCGGATTATGTAGCTTTGGGGCCGGTTTACCCGACGATCCTCAAGCAGATGAAATGGCACCAGCAGGGGTTGGAGCGGGTGACCGAATGGAAAAAGCTGGCAGGCGATGTGCCGCTTTGCGCCATTGGCGGTTTGACGCCCGAACGCGGCCGCGCCTGTCTGGACGCGGGCGCCGATACGGTGGCGGCGGTCACCGATATCACGTTGAACCCCGATCCCGAAGGCCGGATGCGTGACTGGCTGGCGGTGACGCGATGAACCGCTATGCGCGCCAGATGATCCTGCCGCAGATGGGCGCGCAAGGACAGGCGCGGCTGGCGGGGGCGCATGTGCTGGTGGTGGGCGCAGGCGGGCTGGGCGTGCCGGTGCTGCAATATCTGTGCGGGGCGGGCGTGGGCCGGATCACGCTGGTCGATGGTGACCGGATCGCGGCCCATAACCTGCACCGCCAGCCGCTTTACCGGATGGATCAGGTGGGCACCTCAAAGACCGAAGCGGCAGCACAGGCGCTGGCCGCGCTGAACCCCAATGTGACGGTTGACCCGGTGACGCAATGGCTTGATCCGGTCAATGCCGCCGCAATGGTGGGCGCAGCGGATCTGGTGATGGATTGCGCCGATACCTTTGCCGCCAGCCTCACCCTGTCAGATGCCTGCATGGCGGCGGGCAAGCCGCTGATCGCGGCCTCGGCACTTGGGATGTCAGGCTATGCGGGCGGGTTCTGCGGCAGCGCGCCATCCCTGCGGGCGGTCTTTCCCGACCTGCCGGAACGGGGCGCGACCTGCGACACGGCGGGCGTGATGGGGCCTGTCGTGGGCATGATCGGCGCGCTGCAGGCGCAGATGGGTCTGTCGGTCCTGCTGGACCTCATCCCCGCGCCACTGGGGCAGTTGATCAGCTTTGACGCCGCCCGCTGGCGCTGGGGCGGGTTCCGGTTTGATGCCGCGGCAGAGCCTGCCACCGCCCTGCCCTTTATCGCGGCCGCGCAGATAGCGCCCGGTGATCTGACCATCGACCTGCGTCTGGAAGAGGCCCGCCCCTTTCGCGCGGACGCCCTGCATCTGGACGCAGCCCAAGCCGGCGCGCTGACACCACCGCCCGGCACGCGCCGCGTGGTCATGGCCTGCCGCACCGGGCTGCGCGCGCATCACGCAGGCACCGCGCTGCAACACCGCTGGGGCGGCCAGATCGCCCTGCTGGCCGTTCCCCCCTCCTGATTCTATCCGCACTGAAAGGCACATCCGATGAAAACAACATTTGCCGCCCTTACCGTCACAGCCCTGCTGGCCATGCCTGCGCAGGCGCAGGACAAACTGACCGTGATGCTGGACTGGTTCGTGAACCCCGATCATGGGCCGATCATTCTGGCGCAGGAGCTGGGCTATTTCGATGAGGCCGGGCTACAGGTCGAGATCGTGACCCCGTCTGACCCGAACGAGCCGCCGCGCATGGCCGCAGCAGGCCGCGTTGATCTGGCTGTCTCCTATCAGCCGCAACTGCATCTGAGCCGCCATGCAGGGCTGCCGCTGGTGCGGGTGGGCACGCTGGTGGAGACACCGCTGACCTGTCTGGTGGTGCTGGCCAATGGCCCTGTGCAGGCCATGGCGGATCTGAAGGGCCGCAAGGTGGGGTTCGCGGTGGCGGGCGTGCAGGAGGTGATGCTGAACGCGATGCTGGCGCATCACGCAATGGCCCCGGATGATGTGGAGCAGATCAATATCGGCTGGTCGATCAGCCCGGCGCTGATGTCTGGTCAGGTGGATGCGGTGATCGGAGCGTTTCGCAATTTCGAGCTGAACCAACTGGCCCTTGAGGACCGCGAGGGGCGGTGTTTCTACCCTGAATCCGAGGGCATCCCCGCCTATGACGAGCTGATCTATGTCGCCGATCCCGCGCGGATGGACAGCGACACCGTGGCGCGCTTCCTGCTGGCGACCGAACGTGCGGCGCTCTTTATCGTCAACCAGCCCGATCAGGCCTGGGCGATGTTCCGCGATACCGATGCCGCCCTTGACACCGACCTCAACCGCCTTGCATGGGCCGATACATGGCCGCGCTTTGCCACCCGCCCTGCGGCGGTGGATGCCGGCCGCTATGACCGGTTCGAGGCGTTTCTGGCCCAGTCCGGCGCCACACCGGGCGGCATTGCAGCCAGCGATCTGGTGGTGGATGTGACAGCAGCCAGCAGCGGGGACGGGCAATGAGCAGCCCGGATTACGGCCGCGCCTTTGCCCTGTGGCGCGATGCGGCCCCTGATTGGCA
>JBLRWJ010000046.1:12158-18746 GCA_047921315.1 Rhodobacterales bacterium
GCCCGGATTACGGCCGCGCCTTTGCCCTGTGGCGCGATGCGGCCCCTGATTGGCAGGCCTATACGCATCACGCCTTCGTTGCGGGGCTGGGCGATGGCACGCTGCCGCAGGCGTCTTTCTTGCACTACTTGCGGCAGGATTACATCTTTCTGATCCATTTCTCGCGCGCTTGGGCGCTGGCCGCCGCCAAGGCCGATACGCTGGCCGAGATGCAGGCCGCAAGTGCCACGCTCCATGCGCTGGCGCATGTCGAAATGCCACTGCATATGCGGATCTGCGCCGAGGCAGGTATCACGGCATCGGCGTTGGAGGCCACGACAGAGGCCCCGGCCAACCTTGCCTATACCCGCTATGTGCTGGAGGCGGGGTATTCCGGCGATTTCCTTGATCTGATGGCAGCCCTTGCGCCCTGCGTGCTGGGCTATGGCGCAATCGGGGCGCGGCTGGCGGGATCGGGCGGGCCTTATGCTGACTGGATTGCCACCTATGGCGGCGCGGAATATCAGCAGCTTTGCCGCGATGTGGGCGCGTTGATCGACACCGCATTGGAGCAACGTCTGGGGCCGGATTGGCCCAGCCTGCCCCGCGCCGCCACGCTATCTGCGCGCTTTGCCACCGCCACGCGGCTGGAGGTCGGGTTTTGGGATATGGGGCTGTGTTGCGGGCCTGATACATGATCACCGCGCCGGCCCTTCAGCTGTCAGGCGACCTGATACTGGATGATCGTGTCCTGTGTCCCGCGCTGCATCTGAACTGTCCGGCGGGTGCATGGTCTGTGCTGCTGGGTCCGTCCGGTGTGGGCAAATCCACGCTGGCGCGGTTGCTGGCAGGTCTGCCCTGCCCCGCGCATCTGACAGGCGGCCTTCGCGCCAGCGATGGCGCGGCGCTGGCCGGGCGCGTCAGCCTGATGGCGCAGACCGATCAATTACTGCCTTGGGCGGATGTGCTGGCCAATGTCACCTTGGGCGCGCGCTTGCGCGGCCAACGCGTTGATCAGGCCCGCGCCCGCGATCTGTTGGACCGTGTCGGCCTGACCGGGTACGAGACGCGCCGCCCCGCCACGCTGTCAGGCGGGCAACGCCAACGCGTCGCTTTGGCCCGCACCTTGATGGAGGATCGCGCGATCGTGGTGCTGGACGAGCCGTTCTCTGCGCTGGATGCAGCCACCCGCGCCACCATGCAGGATCTGGCGGCTGCGGTCCTGCAAGGCCGCACCGTGATCCTGATCACCCATGATCCGCTGGAGGCCGCCCGCCTTGCCACAACCGCCTGGCTGATGCGCGAGACAGGCACAGCCCCCATCACCCTGCCCGCCACGGCACCGCCACGCGCCCTGTCGGACCCTGACACGCTGCACGCGCAAGCAGGGCTTTACCGGCAGTTGATGACCGCTGCACGGGGTGCTGCATGAACGGGCTGGCGCGGGCATGTCTGGCCTTGGGCTTTGCTCTCAGCCTTTGGCAGGGGATTGTCTGGGCAACGGGCGTGCCGCATTTCATCCTGCCCGGTCCGGCGCGTGTGGGGGCGGCATTGCTGAACAACGCGGCATTGCTGGTGCAACAGGCGGGCTTTACCCTTGGCAATCTTGCAATCGGGCTGGCGGCGGGGATCAGCCTTGGCATTCTAAGCGCGCTGAACCTTGCCATGTCCCCCGCCGCGCGGCTGCTGTTGCGCCCGCTGATGGTGTTTGCCCAAGCGGTGCCGATCTTTGCGCTGGCCCCCATCGTGACGCTCTGGTTGGGCTATGGCGCGCCCTCCAAGATTGTGATGGTGGCGCTGATCACCTATTTTCCGGTCACATCGGCCTTTTTTGACGGGTTGATGCGCCTGCCGCCCACGCTGGACGATCTGACCCGCCAGCTACAAGCCCGCCCGCTGCGGCGGTTGGTGCTGGTGCAACTGCCCCATGCGCTGCCGTCGCTCGGCTCTGGCTTGCGGCTGGCGGCGGTGCAGGCGCCGTTTGCGGTGATCATCGCGGAATGGGTCGGGGCATCCCGCGGGCTGGGGCATCTGATGTTGCTCTCCAACGGGCGCGGCCAGACCGACCTGATGTTTGCCGCACTGTTTGTTCTTGCGGGGCTAAGCCTGTGCCTGTTTCTGGCCACTGACAGGCTGGCGCGGCATTGGGACCGGGGGTGATGCAGGCAACACGGGCGCGCAAACGGTTGCGTGCCCCTCACATCCTCTCGCCGCTGACCCGCACGCCCAAACGGCCCAGCACCCAGCCTGTGACCTCTTGCAGGATGGCCGATGTGGCGGCATTGAAGCTTTCGACCACGTCCAGCGTTTCGGTAGAGGCGGCAGCGGCTGTGCGTTGGAATGTCCGGCTGGCAAGGATCGCAGCATCGGATTCGCGCACAAGGCGCAGGGTCAGGCGCACCCGCGTGGTCACGCCTGTGCCATCAGGGCCAAGTTCGGCCTGAAAATCTGTCAGCTCGGATACCACCACATAATCCCCCGATCCGCCCAAGGGCCTGCGGCCCACATAGCGCAGCGCGTTGGTATCCTCGAACGCGCGCACCATCAGGGTTTGCAGCATGACGGGGGCGGAATCCGTCCAGCGCGCCTCGGGCAGGTATTGCGCCTGAAAAGGCCCCGGCCTGATCATGATGCGGTCGGTATCCAGCGCACCGCCAGAGCCGGGCACCTCGATCACCAGATCACGCGCCAAAGTGGCCTGCGCCAGTGGCATATCTGGCGGGGATCGCAAATCATAGGCCTGCAACGGGGTTGTGGCATCTGTCAGCGATGACAAGGCAGAACAGCCCCCGACCGTGAGGCTGACAAGGACAACAAAGGCTGTGCGCAGCAGTTTCATCGTCTGAACTCCGGTGACTGGCGGTTAAGGAAAAAGCGGGCGGGATCACGTTCAATCTGGCGGGTCAACCGCTCCAGATTGGCAATCAGATTGCGGGTTTCGCGGGCAAGCTGGGTGTATTGGGACAGCCCTGTGGCGGCAAATTCGCTGACCGGCGCGCCAGAACGGGCGACGATCTGCCCCAGCTGCGCAAAGGTGGTATTGGCACTGTCTGCGGCGCGGCGCAGATCGGCGGTGATCCCCGGAAGATCATCCGAGACCTGCGCGATGGCCCCATCCAGACGCCCCATCATCTGGCGCAAATCTGCGGTGATCGTGCCGATATCATCATTGATCACCCGGTCTGCCCCGGCAAAGGCGCGCTCAGCCGCGTCCAATGTCCGCTCTCCCGTGGCCAAGGCGCGGTTGATCGCATCCAAGGTCTGGTTGGCATTGCCGAATGTGCCGGTGATCTGTGTGATCGCATCCGCCGCCCCTTCGGCCAGACCATCGATCCGTCCGGCCGCGTCAGATATCTGCGCGCCCACTTCGGTCATCACACGGTCTGCGGTTTGGGTGGCGCTGCGGATATCGGCCATGATCGCGGGCAGATCGGTATCAGCCGCCCGCGTGACCGCATTGACCGCACTATCGGCATTGGCGATCATCGCGCGGGTTTCAGCCATCAACGCTGTGCCGTCATTGCTGATCAGATCATCAAAGGACAGCGCCGCGCGATCGATCCTGTCAAGCGTATCCACCAGCCGCGCAACCGTCGCCTCGGCGGCTTGCAGGGTTTGCTGCGCCTCATTCAGGCGGGCGGTTGCGGCTGATCCGGTGGCGGTGAATTCGCCCAGCATCGCGCGGGCATCTGTCACCAACAATTCGGATTGTTCCCGCAAAACCAGTGTTGTCGCGGTCATATCCTGCACAATCACCGGCAATTCGCCGGTCATGAACACCTCAGCCGCATCCAGCGCGACGCGGCCACTGGACAGGGCTGCTTCGGCCACATCCAGCGAGGCGATGACCCTCTCGGACAGGGCCGTGAAAGAGCCAAGCGTTGTGTCCACATTGCCAAGTGTCTCCTCGAATGCGCCGATCACCGGCTCAACCTGGTCGGTGAAGCCGGCAATATCGATCGAGGCGCTGGCAATGGTGCGGCTGACCACGGCAAAATCATCCAGCGCGCCGCTCAGATCACCGGAAGATTGCGCCAGATTGTCCAGAATATCCTGCACTTTCTGTTGGTTCTCTTCTGTCAGGATACCGCTGATCCGCTGCATGACGGCCAAAGCCTCGGCCACGATTTCGGGCGCGTCTTCCGTCAGGCTTTGCAGCATTGAGCGGCCCGCCGCGATCTCGGGGATGCCCGCATCCTGCCGCAGCAGCGGGCTGTCCGGCTCTCCGGCCGAGATGCCGACATAGGATACCCCCGTCACGCCCATGGATTCGATGGTGGCGATACTGTCGCTGCGCACCGGCGTATCGCCGGACACTTCAAGGCGCGCCAGAACCGTGCCATCGCCATTGGGCGACAGGCGCACCTCAACGACCTGACCAACCGGAAGCCCGGAAAACCGCACCTCCGAGGCGCGTGACAGACCAGAGACCGAGGTGAATCGCACATCATAATAGGCAAACTGGCGGTCCAGCTCGAACTGGGCGAACCACAGCAAAAAGCCCACCAACCCCAAGAACCCCGCCAGCGCGAAGCCCCCGATCAGAACATAATGTGCGCGTGTTTCCATCGTCTATGCGTTCCTGTCCTTGGCCGCTACTGCGGCACGTGCGCGGGGACCGTGAAAATATTCATGCACCCAAGGGTGATCAACCTTGAGCATCTGCGCCATCGTGCCGGTGACCAGAACCCGCTTTTCGGCCAGAACCGCGATCCTGTCACAGGTTGCATGCAGCGTATCAAGATCATGCGTCACAAGAAACACTGTCAGCCCCATTTGCTGCGACAAGCCCTTGATCAGCGCATCAAAGGCCGATGCGCCGATCGGATCAAGCCCGGCTGTCGGCTCATCGAGAAATAATATCTCCGGGTCCAGCGCCAGCGCCCGCGCAAGCCCCGCGCGTTTACGCATGCCGCCCGACAATTCCGAGGGGTATTTATCCCCCGCCGACCAAGGCAGCCCCGACATCGAAATCTTGAGATCCGCCAAAGCGCGGCGTAAATCCGGGGTCAGCCCCTTGATAGTGCGCAGCGGCACCTCGATATTTTCGCGCACCGTCAGGGACGAAAACAGCGCGCCATCCTGAAACATCACCCCGGTGCGCCTGTCGATCATGGCGCGCTCCTGCTCGGATGCGGCCAGCGCATCGATGCCGAACATATGCACACTGCCCGCATGGGGCCGGATCAGCCCGACAATGGTGCGCAACAAAACGGATTTCCCGGTGCCGGACCCGCCGACCACGCCCAGCACCTCGCCGCGCCAGACATCCAGATCCAGATTGTCATGCACAACATTGGCACCGAACTGGGTGCGGATGCCACGCAGCGAAATGACGGCTTCAGGCTCCATCACACCCCCATCTGCGCAAAGACGATGGAAAACAGCGCATCCGCCACAATGACCGCGAAAATCGCTGTGACCACCGCGTTGGATGTCATCCGACCCAAGGATTCCGCGTTATTGCCAACTTTCATCCCCGCATGGCAGCCCACAACCCCGATGATCAGGGCAAAGACCGGCGCTTTGACCATGCCCACGATCACATGGCCGATTCCGGTGCCCTCTATCAGGCGGGTGCGGAACATGGCGGGCGAAATCCCCAATTCGATCCAGGACATGAGCGCGCCACCCAGCAGGCCCATGATATTGGCGATCAGCCCCAGAATCGGCAGCATCAACAACAGCGCAAGGATGCGCGGCACAAACAGGGCCATGGCAGGATCAATGCCAAGCGTTTGCATCGCGTCAATCTCTTCGCGCATCTTCATGGATCCGATCGCCGCCGTAAACGCCGAGGCCGTGCGCCCGGCCACGATGATGGCTGTCAACAGGATGCCCAGCTCGCGCAGGACCGAGATGGCGATCAGATCAACCACAAACACCTCCGCGCCGAACTGGCGCAACTGCGCCGAGCCTTGAAAGGCCAGCACCACCCCAATCAGGAACGCCATCAAAGAGACAATGGGCACAGCGCGCAAGCCGACCTCTTGACAGTGATGCACCAGCGCGGTCAGCCGAAATTCGCGCGGATGCAGCACGGCGCGCGCCAGACGGGACAGAAAGATGCCCAGAAAACCGGCCAGTTCCAGCAGGAACGTCACCCCAGCGGCCACGGCGCGGCCCGCGCTTTCCAGCCTGTCGATAAAGCCGGGGGCGGTGTCGGTCTTTTCGGGAATATCCGGCAGGGCGTCAGTGACGGTGGCCAGAAGATCTGTCTGATGCGGATCAGCGCCCGCGATCCCGGTCTGAAAACCCGCATCAGAAAGGCGCTGTTGCAGGCTCACGATGGCCCAGGCCCCGGCTGTATCCAGCGTGGTGACGGCTGTCATGTCGATCCGGGTATCCCCGGGCGGCAAGGCAGCAAGTGCCGCATCAAGCTGTGCCAATGTCCGCACCGTCAATTCCCCGGACAACTGCACAATGCGGCCGCTATCGCCCTCATGCACCGCGATCTGTGGTAAAGACGATGCATCGCTTCGCACTGGTTCCTCCATAGGAAAGCGGCTGCGCAGTGGCAGACCAAGCTGCTGCACACCGTATCAACCGCAAACCCCGGACGCCAGCACATCACGCCGGAAACAAAACCACCACAGCATCATACGGCCA
>JBLRWJ010000047.1:0-18645 GCA_047921315.1 Rhodobacterales bacterium
TATAAAAGAGCGGCCGCAGATTACCCGATCGCGGCGGCTTTCACGTCATCGTCGATGAAGGGGACATATTGCGCGAAATTATCGGCAAACATCTGAACCAGCTTCGCCGCCTGCCGGTCATAGGCGTCCGCATCATGCCAGGTGCGGCGCGGGTCCAGCAGAACCTCTGCGACACCCTCAACCGCGATTGGCACATCAAAGCCAAAGTTGGGGTCTTTGCGGAACTCGGCATCGTTCAGGCTGCCATCCAGCGCGGCAGTCAGCAAGGCACGCGTGGCGCGGATCGGCATCCGGCTGCCAGCACCATATGCGCCGCCTGTCCAGCCTGTATTGACCAGCCAGCAGGTTGCCCCGTGTTTGGCGATCTTGGCTTGCAACAGTTTGCCATAGGCCTCGGGGCGGCGCGGCATGAAGGGGGCGCCGAAACAGGTCGAGAATGTGGGTTCCGGCTCGGTCACACCCCGTTCGGTTCCTGCCACTTTGGAGGTAAAACCCGACAGGAAGTGATACATGGCTTGCGCTGGCGTCAGCCGTGCGATCGGGGGCAGCACGCCGAAAGCATCACAGGTCAGCATGATGACGTTCTTGGGATGCCCGCCAAGCGCCGTTTCTGACGCATTCGAGATATAGTCAAGCGGATAGGCGCAGCGCATATTCGCCGTCAGGCTGTCATCGTCGAAATCCAGCGCAAGGGTTTCTTCGTCAAACACCATATTTTCGATGACGGTGCCGAATTTGGTCGTTGTGGCATAAATCTCGGGCTCGGCCTCGGCGCTGAGGTTGATGGTTTTGGCATAGCAGCCGCCCTCAAAGTTGAAGGTGCCGCGATCAGACCAGCCATGTTCATCATCACCGATCAGGGTGCGCGCCGGATCTGCGGACAGGGTTGTTTTGCCGGTGCCGGACAGGCCGAAGAACACAGCGGTATCCACCGGATTGCCTGTCGCATGGTTGGCCGAGCAATGCATCGGCATCACGCCTTTTTCGGGCAAAAGGTAGTTGAGCAGCGTGAAGACGGATTTCTTGTTCTCGCCTGCATATTCCGTGCCGCCGATCAGGATGACCTTGGCATCGAAATTCATGGCAATCACGGTTTCCGAACGGCAGTTGTGGCGCGCGGGATCTGCCTTGAAACTGGGGCAGTTGATCACGGTGAAATCCGCGGTAAACCGGTCCAGCGCGCTGCGGTCAGGGCGACGTAGCAGATGGCGGATGAACAGGCCGTGCCATGCAAGTTCGGTCACCATGCGGACGTTGATTGCCAGTTCCGGGTCGGCCCCGGCCACCAGATCCTGCACATAATAATTGCGGCCCTTCATATGCTCCAGCATATCGGCATAAAGCGTGTCGAACCCTTGCACAGACATGGCGGCGTTGTTTTCCCACCAAATGCTGTCCTCGACCGATGCGGTGCGCACGACATGCTTGTCTTTGGGGGAGCGGCCGGTGAATTTGCCGGTGGTGACAAGGAATGCCCCCCCTTGCCCCAATTTGCCTTCACCATTCTTGAGGGCGGCCTCGATCAATGCCGGCTCCATAAGATTGTAAAAGACATTGTCCAGACCGTTGATCCCTTGATCTTCCAGTCGGAACTGCGGATTTACCCGTCCAAATGCCATGTGCCAAGCTCCTGTAGCCGCATGAAAGGCGGCGATCCGTGTTCATGTTCCGCAGGCAAGCTGCGGTCTTGTTCGCGCCGCAAGGCGCTTGCCTGATGCTTCTTAACATGACGATCTGATGAAGGAACAGGAGGGTTTTTTGCAGTTAGCGCAACCAAATACAGTTTAGCGCAACCATCCCTTATATCCTCCGGAACTGTCACTCATCGGTAAACGGTACCTGATGCAAATTAGCCATTGGTAAGGTTTTTTACGTTCAAATGCGGTCTTGGTATGCCCTGATTCGCACTTAGGGATTGATTGTAAAGGCCAAAGGGGCGATGAATTAAGGAAAAATTCAGGCGTAGAGAGCAGTACAAGGAACACAACCATGTCGAAAATCGCCCTTGTGGACGATGACAGGAATATTCTGACATCGGTGGCCATGACCCTCGAGGCTGAGGGTTTTGAAGTAGAGACGTATAATGACGGGCAGTCCGCACTGGATGCTTTCAACAAGAAACTCCCTGATATGGCGGTGCTGGACATCAAGATGCCAAGGATGGATGGTATGGATCTGTTGCAACGGTTGCGGCAGAAAACATCCATGCCGGTGATTTTCCTGACCTCCAAAGATGATGAGATTGACGAGGTGCTGGGCCTGCGGATGGGGGCGGATGATTATGTCAAAAAACCGTTCTCGCAGCGGCTTTTGGTAGAACGCATCCGTGCACTGTTGCGCCGTCAGGAAGCGGTTGCCGGTGATATCGTTGGTGATACCGAAGAAACCAAAGTGATGGAGCGTGGCGAATTGCGGATGGACCCGTTGCGCCATTCTGTCTGTTGGAAGGGGCGTGATGTGTCCCTCACCGTGACCGAGTTTTTATTGCTTCAGGCGCTGGCGCAGCGCCCCGGATTTGTCAAAAGCCGTGATCAGCTGATGGATGTGGCCTATGATGATCAGGTCTATGTCGATGACCGGACCATCGACAGCCATATCAAACGGCTGCGCAAAAAGATGCGCACGGCCGATCCGGAGTTTTCGGCAATCGAAACGCTGTATGGCATCGGCTATAGATATAACGAGGAGTGATGGCACTCGCTGAAAGGATCAATTTGCGTGACACGACGCCCCGTCGGGATGGCGATGTCATCCTGGGTGAAGATTTTGTGGCACCCGATACTGCCGCAGAGAAAGAGCTGCGCCAGAGGCGGGCGCGGCGTGGGTTGTTTTCTCTCAAGAATTCCCCGCTGACGCGCAAGATCATCATTTTCAACCTTGTTGCCCTGAACATTCTTGTGGCGGGCATATTGTTGATGAACTCTTCGCGCGAACCGTTGGCGGTTCAGCGGCTGAACAACCTTGTCGCCGAGGCAGAGCTGGTCGCGGATGTATTCGAGGTGCGGGCGGCGACCGGCGCGACAACGGGCCTTTCCGTTGATGAACGTGATATCGTCACCGATACGCTGTCGCGGCTGGATCTTCGGCTTGGGCTGGAGGTTTTTGTTTTTGATCCTGCCGGCAATGTTGTTGGCATGGGCGATGGTCATGGCATCTTGCAGGCCGGCGCAGATGACGCGCAAGACCCGACTGTCATTGTCGATTTTCTCTCATGGCTGTGGTCCGGGATTGCAAAATTAACCCCGTTCGAGGCGAAAGAGGCCGGTCTGTCCCATCAGGACCGGGCGCTTGAACTGGCCCAATCGGCGCTGTCGCGTGGTACCACATATCGCAGCGCCCTTGATGCCGAAGGCACAACCACCTTTACAGTTGCCAGCCCCGTTATGCTGGATGGCACCCCGATCGGGGCTATTGCCCTGGTCAGTGCCAGCGGCGAGATCGATGCGCTGGTGCGTGCGGAGCGTGAACGTGTTTTGCAGATGTTCCTGATTGCCACACTGGTTTCAATCGGGTTGAGCATCGTTCTGGCCTCGACCATTGCAAATCCGATTTCCGATCTGGCCGCCGCTGCGGAAATCGGGCGTGACCGTGATCGCAGCAAGAACGCCAATGGCCGGATACGCATTCCGGACATGACCGCGCGCCCGGATGAAATTGGCCGGTTGTCCGGTGCATTGCGCGGCATGGTGAGCGCGCTTTATGACCGGATTGACGGCAATGAACAATTCGCCGCCGATGTTGCGCATGAGATCAAGAACCCGTTGGCGTCTTTAAGATCTGCCGTGGGGACGATGCGGGTGGCAAAGCGCGATGACCAGCGCGAGAAACTGCTGGAGATCATCGAACATGATGTGCGGCGGCTGGATCGGCTTGTGTCTGATATCTCCAACGCGTCGCGTCTGGACAGTGAGCTGGTCAAGGAAGAACAGGAAGCGTTCGATCTGCTGAAGATGCTGGGCAATCTGGGTGAATATCTGGGTCAGGAAGCGCGGGGGCAGGGGATCGATTTCATCACCGATCTGCCTGATAAGCCCATCATCGTGCACGGGCTTGAGGCGCGGCTGGCGCAGGTCTTTGTGAACCTTATCACCAATGCAATCAGTTTTTGCGAAGATGGCGATGCAATCCGCGTTTGGGCGCGGCAACGCGAAAACCGCGTGCTGGTCGTGGTCGAGGATACCGGCCCCGGCATCCCCGAAGAGGCGCTGACAAAAGTGTTCAAGCGCTTTTATTCCGAACGCCCTGCTGGACAGTTCGGCAATAACTCCGGCCTTGGGCTGGCGATTTCCAAACAGATCGTCGAAGCCCATGACGGGGTGATCTGGGCCGAAAACATTCGCCCCACAGATGCCGATGTCACGTCGGAGCCGCTGGGGGCGCGGTTTGTTGTGGGCTTGCCCGTCTGACATGGCACATGGGCGGCGGCCAGTATTGCGGCCAAGGGCCGACCCGGCGCTTAATCTGCATGCCAGTTGCGTGGCCATTGATGAGGCTGGACTGCTGATTCTGGGGGCCTCGGGGCGCGGTAAATCAAGTCTTGCCCTGCAGCTTATGGCGCTGGGGGCCGGTTTGGTCGCGGATGACCGGACTGATCTTTGGCCTGTCAGTACCCCCAACGGTCCGGTGTTGGTGGCGGATGCGCCCGATGTGCTGCGCGGCCGGATCGAGGCGCGCGGCCTCGGCCTTTTGCGGGCTGCCGCCATCGGCCCTTGCATCGTGACACTGATCGTTGATCTGGATACATCTGAAACCGACCGTTTGCCGCCTGACCGAAAGATGGGCCTGTTGGATGTAGAATTGCCGGTTCTTCACATGGTCGACAGTCCGGCTTTTCCCGCAGCGATCCTGCAATATCTCAAAGGGGGGCGCCACGCATGAGGCAAAGGAAAACCGCGGGATGAGCATCACCGGATCTGCCACCAACCATCCTCCCTTGCCCGCACGGGCGGGGGGGCATCCTGTTGTTCTGGTGACAGGCCCCTCGGGTGCCGGACGTTCCACCGCCATCAACGCGCTGGAGGATCTTGGCTATGAGGCGATTGACAATCTGCCGCTGTCGATGCTGCCAAGGTTGCTGGATGGTCCGCCGCTACACCGGCCTTTGGCCTTGGGTCTGGATGTGCGCAACAGGGATTTTTCCACAAATGCCTTGATCGAGACGATGGAACGGATCAGCGCGGTGCCGGGCATTGAACCTGCGGTACTCTATCTGGACAGCCGCAACGATGTGCTGGAACGGCGCTATTCGGAAACGCGGCGGCGCCATCCCATGGCCCCGGCGGAAAGCCCGGAGATAGGGATCGCGCGCGAGGTGGATCTGCTGGTGCCGATCCGGGCGCGCGCTGACATTCTGATCGATACATCCGATCTGACACCGCATGAGTTACGCACCGAGATGGAGCGGATGTTCGCAGGCGCGAACGGCCGCCATATGGCTGTGACGGTCAATTCATTTTCCTATAAACGAGGGATGCCGCGCGGCATGGATATGGTGTTTGACTGCCGCTTTCTGCGCAACCCTTATTGGGATGCCAGTCTGCGCCATCTGAATGGACGTGACCCGCAGGTGGTCTTGCACATTGGCACTGATCCGCGTGCAGCGCCATTTTTTGACAAGGTGCATGATCTGACGCGCATGTTGTTACCCGCCTACCTGGAAGAGGGCAAAGCCCACTTCGCCATAGGCTTTGGCTGTACCGGCGGGCAGCACAGGTCAGTTGCAATGACAGAAAAGCTGGCCTTGACCCTTGCTAATGAGGGTTGGCAAGTGTCAATAAGGCATCGCGAACTGGAGCGTCATGAAGCCTCTTCAACAGGCAGTCGTCATATGGCCAGCCCAACAACCAAATGAAGGAAGGCGTCCGTGATCGGTATCGTGATCGTTGCACATGGTGGTCTGGCCCGGGAATATCTGGCAACGGTCGAGCATGTCGTCGGCAAGCAGAAAGATATTATCGCTATTTCTATTGAGGCCGATCATGATCGTGAGCAAAAGCAGCAAGAGATAATCGACGCCGCCGATGCTGTTGATTCTGGCAGTGGCGTTGTGGTGGTGACGGATATGTTTGGCGGCTCACCCAGCAATCTTTCTTTAAGAGCCTGTGCCCCGGATGACCGCCGGATTTTATATGGGGCCAATTTGCCGATGTTGATCAAGCTGGCCAAAAGCCGCCATTTGCCCATTGGGGATGCCGTGCGCAACGCTATGGAAGCGGGCCGCAAGTACATTGACACCCATAACATAACCAAAGACTAAGTAGCTGCCATGCATAATATTATTCACCGAAGCCTGAAAATTATCAATGAAAAGGGCCTGCATGCCCGCGCTTCGGCCAAGATGGTTGAGGTGGTCGAAGGGTTTGATGCAAGAGCCGAGGTCAGCCGCGAGGGGCAGAGCGCCTCGGGCGATAGTATCATGGGGCTTTTGATGTTGGCAGCGTCCAAAGGAACCACTATTGAGGTCCACACAAGCGGACCGGATGCCATGGCCCTAGCAGATGCGCTTGAGGCGCTTGTTGCGGACAGGTTCGGCGAAGGAATGTAGCCTGAGCGCAGGCAATAGCGCAGGCAATGCCAGAACGGTGACATCGAGGTGGTCGATATTCGAGAACACAGTACTGCGGCGGATCATAACGAACCGATCGATGCGGAACAGGTGACCTATGACAGGCGCAGCCTGACCTATTCGAACACATTCGACAGCCCGTTGCATGGCCGTATTATCCGCGCCATGGAATGGGTTACAGGCAAGCTGACGATCTTGCGGCGGGTGCGCGAGTTCGAGCGGCGCGGCGCGCCGACCGGCCAATCCTTTTGGTCCGCTACAATGGATGTGATGGGCATAGACCTGCGCACCCCGGCGGCACAGCTCAGCCGGATTCCGGCCACGGGTCCGGTTGTTTTTGTGGCCAACCATCCGCATGGTTTGGTGGACGGGATGATTCTGGCAGATCTGATCGGACGCGTGCGGGATGATTATCGCATTCTGACCCGGTCTTTGCTGACAGGGATCGACCAAAGCGCGGCCAGCTATATGATCCCTGTGCCGTTCCCGCATGAACCCGACGCGCAACGCAAGATGATCGATATGCGCAATGCGGCGATGGATCATCTGTCCAAAGGCGGTTTGATCGCGCTCTTCCCGTCAGGTGTTGTTGCGACATCAAAAACCATGTTCGGATCCGCGATCGAGGCGGAATGGAACGTGTTTACCGCCAAGATGATCCGCAGATCAGGCGCAACGGTGGTGCCGTGCTTCTTTCCGGGGTCCAATTCGCGCTGGTACCAGATTGCGAACCGTATCTCGCCGGTGTTGCGGCAAGGGCTGTTGCTGCACGAAGTGGTCCATGCCTTCGACAAGCCGCAAGCGCCCGTTATCGGCCATCCCATTTCCCCCGAGGAAGCCGAAGAACGGGGCCGTGATCCGCGCGCCTTTATGGCATGGCTGCGCGCACATACGCTGGCTTTGAAGGACTGATCGGGCAGCAAGAAAGAGGGGGGCTGTCTGCCCCCCGTCCCTGCGGGCCCCCCCGAGGATATTTCGAGCAAGAAGAACGCAACCACGCCTTCAGGGGCTGATGCGCCCAAAAGGGGTCTGATCAGCGTGTGGGGACTGGTACCTCACCACGGTAATCGTAAAAGCCGCGTTGCGTTTTTCGACCCAGCCAGCCCGCTTCGACATATTTGGTCAAGAGGGGGCAGGGCCGGTATTTGGTATCGGCCAACCCGTCATGCAACACGTTCATAATGGCAAGGCAGGTATCCAGCCCGATGAAATCCGCCAGTTCAAGCGGCCCCATCGGATGATTGGCGCCCAGTTTCATCGATTCGTCGATGGATTTGACTGATCCAACGCCTTCATAAAGCGTATAGACCGCTTCGTTGATCATTGGCATCAGGATGCGATTGACGATGAAGGCGGGAAAATCTTCGGCCGAGGCGGCTGTCTTGCCCAGTTTTTCCACCACTTTGAGGCAGGCCGCATAGGTCGGCTCATCCGTGGCGATACCGCGAATCAGTTCGACCAATTGCATCACGGGGACCGGGTTCATGAAATGGAAGCCCATAAACCGTTCGGGGCGGTCTGTTCGGCTGGCAAGACGCGTGATCGAGATGGACGAGGTGTTTGATGTCAGGATGGTATGGGGCGCCAGATGCGGCAGCAGTTCGTCAAAGATGTTCTGCTTGATGGTTTCACGTTCAGTTGCCGCTTCGATGATCAGATCACATGGACCCAGATCAATCAGCGTTGCGGTGGTTTTGATCCGGCTCATGGCGGCATCTTTTTCGGCCTGACTGATTTTCTCGCGGCTCACCTGCCGGTCAAGATTGCGCGAAATCAACGCAATGGCCGCATCCAGCGCCTCTTGTTTCACATCGGTCAGCAGCACATCGTAACCTGCCAAGGCCATCACATGGGCGATTCCATTGCCCATTTGGCCTGCTCCGACGATGCCGATGCTTTGAATATCCATATCCGCCCTGCTTTCTTGTATCGCACTCTGTCCTGACCATAGGCCGGTGGCCCGACCTCCTGCAAGGGGACAGCGCTGCGCGGGGATAGGTAAAACTTGTGTCTCATTGGTCATTTAGGGAATTGGCAACAGGTTTCGGTGATCCTGCAACCGGGTGAGTAAAATAATGGGGTGAGTGCGATGACATTCGACACAACGGGCCAGGGTGGCCTGGACTATTTCCCGTGCCGGTATGGGCGGTCACGGTTGCTGTTTCGGGGGCCACGGCAGCGGCTGGACGGTGATTATGCGCTTTTTCTGGGGGGGACCTATACATATGGCCGGTTTATCGAGACGCCTTTTCCCGCTTTGGTAGAAGCCGGAACAGGTGTGCGATGTGTGAATTTTGGCTGGCAGAATGCGGGCGTAGATGCGTTTCTGAACGATATCACCGTGATGGAAATTGCCGCCAAAGCGCGTGTGACAGTTGTGCAGGTGATGGGCGCGCAGAATATGTCGAACAGGTTCTATTCGGTCCATCCCCGGCGCAATGATCGGTTTCTGAATGCCTCTGGGGTGATGAAACAACTGTTCCGCGATGTGGATTTTACAGAGTTTTCGTTCAACCGTCACATGCTGTCTGTGGTCCGCGGCCTATCGGCTGACCGCTATGTGATGATCCGGGAGGAGTTGAAGGCGGCATGGCTGGCGCGGATGCAACATCTTTTGCAGGCGATCGGCGGGCGCATTATCCTGCTTTGGTTTGCGGATCATGCCCCGGATGCCGATGATGCGGCGCATGGGGCGGGCAAACGGGGCCAGGCGCTACAGAGTGACGAACGGGACGATGAGCTGGGCGCGGATCCGCTGTTTGTTGATCGCGCGATGATTGAGGCGCTGCGCCCGCGCGTGACAGAGGTGGTGGAGGTCGTTGCCAGCCGCGCCGCGCTGGAGCAAGGTACCCAAGGCATGGTATTTTCCCCGCTGGAGGCGCCTGCTGCTGCAGGAATGTTGGGCCCGATGGCGCATCAAGAGGCGCCGGCGGCGTTGCAGCCTGCGCTTTTGCGGATGATGTCGGCACAGGCATGATGCGGCTGGCCCTGCTTGCCGGGGCGGAGGGGCACCATGGAAAAAGGCCCGCCTTGGAATGGCGGGCCTTGGTCAGATGACATCAGCTTCGGTAAAAAGACAGATGTCTCAGATCTTTTCGATCAGTTCCGGCACGGCGGCAAACAGATCCGCGACCAGACCGTAATCGGCAACCTGAAAAATCGGGGCTTCTTCGTCTTTGTTGATAGCCACGATGATCTTGCTGTCTTTCATGCCTGCCAGATGCTGGATCGCACCCGAAATGCCGACAGCCACGTAAAGATCAGGGGCCACGACCTTGCCTGTCTGGCCAACCTGCCAGTCATTCGGGGCATAGCCTGAATCGACAGCCGCGCGGGATGCGCCAACGGCGGCGCCCAGCTTGTCAGCCAGCTTTTCGATCATCGCAAAGTCAGCCTCGGAGCCAACGCCGCGCCCGCCGGACACAACCACGCCCGCGCTGGTCAGTTCGGGACGGTCCGATGCGGCAACCTTGTCTTCCACCCACTCGGACAGGCCGGGGTTGTCGCCGGTGGCGATTGCCTCAACCGGGGCAGAACCGCCCATACCGGCCAGATCGAATGTCGAGGTGCGGATTGTCATCACCTTAACGCTGTCAGTGGATTTGACTGTCTGGATCGCGTTGCCCGCATAAATCGGGCGCTCAAATGTGTCTGCATCCACAACGCCGACCACATCGGACAGGATCATCACGTCCAGCAAGGCCGCCACGCGCGGCATGATGTTTTTCGCATCGGTGGTCGAAGGGGCCACGATGTGGGAATAGTCGCCTGCCATGCTGGCGATCAGGGCCGCGACAGGTTCAGCCAGACGGTGACCATAAAGCGCATCCTCGGCGACCAGCACCTTGGAAACGCCGTCGATCTTGGCCGCCTCATCAGCGGCGGCTTTGGCGGAGGCACCTGTGCACAGGATGGTCACATCCCCCAGTTGCTTGGCCGCTGTTACCGCCTTGGCCGTCGCGTCAAGCGCCAGCGTGCCATCGGTCACTTCACCAATCAGAAGAACAGCCATTATACAGCCCCCGCTTCTTTGAGTTTCGCCACAAGTTCGTCAACCGAACCCACTTTGATGCCAGCCGCGCGCGCTGCCGGTTCCGCTGTCTTGACCACAGTCAGGCGCGGGGTGACATCGACGCCGTAATCAGCAGCGGTCTTTTCATCGAGCTGCTTTTTCTTGGCTTTCATGATATTGGGCAGCGATGCGTAACGCGGCTCGTTCAGGCGCAGATCGGCGGTGACGATTGTGGGCAGTTTCACCTTGATGGTCTGCAAACCGCCATCAACCTCGCGGGTGACCAGCGCGTGATCGCCCTGAATGTCCAGATGCGAGGCAAAGGCCGCTTGTGACCAGCCCAGAAGCGCCGACAGCATCTGCCCGGTGGCGTTCATGTCATTGTCGATGGCCTGTTTGCCCGCGATCACCAGACCGGGGTTTTCCTCGGCGATGACGGCCTTGAGGATTTTGGCAACGGCCAGCGGTTCGATGTCATTGTGCACATCATCCGTGGCAACCACCAGAATGGCGCGGTCCGCGCCCATGGCCAGCGCCGTGCGCAGGGTTTCCTGCGCCTGCTTGACACCGATGGAGACAACAACGACTTCATCCGCCTTGCCGGCCTCTTTGAGGCGGATCGCCTCTTCTACCGCGATCTCATCGAACGGATTCATCGACATTTTGACATTGGCGAGATCGACACCGCTTCCGTCCGCCTTGACGCGGACCTTCACGTTATAGTCGATCACACGTTTGACAGGTACGAGTACCTTCATAAGCGTGGTCTCCCTCAGTTGATGGGCAGGCGCTGTGCGACTCCCCCGATAACACTCCGGACGTTGATATAATCTTGCGCGGCCGTGAAACAGGGCAAAATCGTCACGTCATGATCTTTGGACGCCGCGTTTGCCGGATGTGACGCACCGGCACGCCATAATTCAGCGGTTGGCCCCCGGAACCCACAGCACATCCGCGCGGCCATTATCATTGGCAACGCGCGCCGCGACAAAGAACCAGTCAGACAATCTGTTGAGGTATTTGACAGCATCCGGGTTCACGGTTTCCATCGTGGCCAGTTCTACCGTTTCCCGTTCGGCACGGCGGCTGATGGTGCGGCACAGGTGCAGATAAGCCGCCAGCGCCGATCCACCGGGCAAAATGAAACTGCGCAGTGGCTCCAACTGGCTGTTCATGGTGTCGATTTCGGATTCCAGCCTGTCGACCTGCGATTTGACCATCCGCAGCGGCGGATATTCCGCATCTGCATCGCGTTCCATATCGGGGCGGCACAGATCGGCACCCAGATCGAACAGGTCATTCTGGATGCGCGCCAATGCCGCATTCAGATCATCGCCTGCATGCAGGCGCGCCATGCCGACGGTGGCGTTGGCCTCGTCCACGGTGCCGTAAGCTGTCACGCGCATGGAATGTTTGGCAACGCGTGCGCCGTTGCCCAATGCGGTTTCGCCGTCATCGCCGGTTTTGGTGTAGATCTTGTTCAGTACAATCATGATGTTATCCTTGTCTGCGCAGCCATACGAATAGCAGGATGATGACCACAGCGATCAGCTGCGCGCCGATCCGCCAGCGCATGATCCTGTTGCCATGTTTGCGGTTGAACTCGCCGCCTTTGGCAAAGCCGCCGATGCCCAGCATCAGGATGGCAAGCACCCCCAGACAGGCGACGACCACGACATAGAACAGAGGATCATCCCTCATTGGTGCAGTCCTTTATTGTTTATCCGCCCCATGTAGGCGGGTATTTGCAAAAAGCGAACCCGAACTGCATCAGCCCTTGGCCAGTATCCAGTCCATGGCGCGGGTGGGCAGGATGCGGCGCAGGATTGCCATGGCATAGGTTGGTGTGGTCACGAAATAGCGTGCCTTTGGGCGGGGCGCTTCCAGCGCGCGGATCAGTTTGGCGGTGACAGCTGATGGCGGCAATTCGAACCGGTCTTTTTTCAGCTTTGGCTCATAAAGCCGTTTCAACAGGGTGGCGCGGTATTGATCGGCCCGCGGGCTGTTCTGCCAGTCAATCCAGCGTTCAAAATGTGCAATGGAATTGGCACGGATACGGCTGGTGATGGGGCCGGGTTCGATCAGGATCACCTTGATCCCGGTGCCGCGCATCTCGATCCGCAGCGTATCGCTCAGGGCTTCGGTGGCATATTTTGTGGCGTTATAGGCAGATCGCCACGGTGCCACGACCAGCCCCAGCACCGATGAACAGTTGATGATTCTGCCATGGCCTTGCGCGCGCATCACGGGGATGACCTGGCGGGTCAGGTCATGCCAGCCAAAGACATTCACATCAAAAATCTCGGCCAGTGCCTCACGCGGAAGATCTTCTGCCGCGCCGGGGCAGGCATAGGCCCCGTTATTGAACAGCGCATCCAATGTGCCGCCGGTTTCTTGCAAAACATAGGCCAATGCCGCCCGGATTGAGGCGGGATCGGCATAATCCAGATGCACCGCATCCAACCCTTCATCCCGGAGCCGTGCAACATCGGCGTGCTGCCTGCATGCGGCAAACACGCGCCAGCCATGTGCCGCCAGCCCATGCGCCGCGTCATAGCCGATACCCGAGGAACAGCCGGTAATCAGAATGGATTTCTTGTTCATACCGCCTTCATGGCCTGTCAGGCGGTGTGACGCAACACAGGGCTTTTGCCCGGCTTAGCCTTGGCTGCCCGAAACAAGCGTGGCCGCAACCCAGCCAATACGCTGGTCTTCCAGCACCCGCAGCCGTAACCAGCCTTGCTGGTAGCTTTCCAGCACCTCAACCTCGGTTCCACGCGACACCCGGTTCAGCACGCCATAGCGGGTGCCGGGACCAGAGCGCATATTGACGCTACTGCCGGTGATGCGGCGCAGATCACGGATCTCGGTTGCGGCCATCTGGTCAGTGTCGTCGCTGACGGGGGCAAAGCCAGCGGCCTGCGCAAAAGCCGCAGGTTCCGCCAAGGTCAGGTTGGCAAGGCGGGCATTTGGCTGTTCGGCTTGTGGCGCGGCCATAGGGCGCGACAGGTCCAGATGCTTGTCCAGCACGGCGAATTCTGGGGCTATTGCACCAAGATTTGCCACGGCGCGCGTGGCCGTGATCCCGTTCCCGGCCTGTGCCACATCCGGCAGCGATGGCGGTGCAGATGGCATTGAAGGCGCTTGCGCCAGCCGCCGTTCGGCGTTGGTGCGGGCTTTGATCGCCTCGGCCTGACGTGATCCCTCAACAGGGTGATAATCGGCCCCGCCGCTAAGCGTGTAGAAGGACCATCCCAAGAATGCAAAAGTCAGCAGTATAAAGCGCATCATAGCGCGCATCCCCCCCAAAAATACCTAGCAGCAAAATTGGCCGTAATTCGACCGAGCAGGCGATAACCATACCCGATTCGTCCCTGTGATGCGCTTGGAAAATAGAAAATACGCCGATGCCTGCGCTGCTTGCTTTACCCCGCCGCGGCCTGCGTCTATCACCAGCGCATGACCGATCTGATAGACCCGCCCATTCCGACCCCTTCTGAGGTGTCCGAACCGCTGCGCCGTGCCATTGGCGAGCGGTATCTGACCTATGCGCTCTCCACGATCATGCATCGTGCGCTGCCTGATGCGCGTGACGGTCTGAAGCCTGTGCATCGCCGCATCCTCTATGCAATGCGCGAATTGCGGCTTAGCAGCACAGGCGGCTTTAGAAAGTCTGCCAAGATTTCGGGCGATGTGATGGGCAACTATCACCCGCATGGCGATGCCGCGATCTATGATGCGATGGCGCGTCTGGCGCAGGATTTCAACGTCCGCTATCCGCTGGTGGACGGGCAGGGCAATTTCGGCAATATCGACGGTGATAACCCTGCCGCCGCGCGCTATACCGAAGCGCGCATGACAGCCGCCGCCGAGGCCCTGATGGAAGGGCTGACGGAAAACGCCGTTGACTATCGCCCCAACTATGACGGCACGCTGGAGGAACCTGTTGTTTTTCCTGCCGCGTTTCCAAACCTTCTGGCCAATGGGTCATCCGGTATTGCGGTTGGGATGGCCACCAATATCCCGCCCCATAATATCGAGGAACTGGTCGGTGCCTGTCTGCATCTGATCAAGACGCCGGATGCGCGGGATGAAACGCTGCTGCAATATGTCCCCGGTCCGGATTTTCCCACCGGCGGCGTGATCGTGGAGCCGCGTGAAAATATCGCCGAAGCCTATCGCACCGGGCGCGGCGCGTTCCGCCTGCGCTGCAAATGGGAGGTCGAGGATCTGGGCCGTGGTCAGTGGCAGATCGTTGTGACCGAAATCCCCTATCAGGTGCAGAAATCCAAGCTGATCGAAAAGATCGCAGAGCTGATCCAGAGCAAGAAAATCCCGATTCTGGCCGATGTGCGCGATGAATCGACCGATGATGTGCGGCTTGTGCTGGAACCGCGCGCGCGGACTGTGGATGCCAATGTCCTGATGGGGATGATGTTCCGCAACTCGGATCTGGAATTGCGGTTCAGCCTGAACATGAACGTGCTGATCGACGGGCTGACGCCCAAGGTCTGTTCGCTCAAAGAGGTGCTGCGCGCCTTTCTGGATCATCGGCGCGAGGTGTTGCAGCGCCGCTCGCAGCACCGGATGGAAAAGATCGACCACCGTCTTGAGGTGCTCGAAGGCTTTATCATCGCCTTTCTCAATCTGGACCGCGTGATTGACATCATCCGCTATGATGATGATCCCAAGCGCGCCCTGATGTTCGAGGATTGGGGCGTATCCCATGCGCGCGCCACGTCCGAAAAAGACTATGTATCGCCGCTGACAGGCAGAGCGATCGCCGCAGAAGAAGAACCACAGCTGACCGAAGTGCAGGCCGAGGCGATTTTGAACATGCGCCTGCGGTCTTTGCGGCGGCTCGAAGAGATGGAGCTGATCCGCGAACGCGATGCGCTGATGGCCGAACGTGCCACGCTGGAGGATCTGCTGGACAGCGACAAGCTGCAATGGGCGGCGATTGCCGATCAGTTGCGCGAGGTGCGCAAGCAGTTCGGCACCAACAGCCCCGGCGGTGCGCGCCGTACCCAGTTTGCCGAGGCCGGTGTGGTGGAAGATGTCCCGCTGGAGGCAATGATCGAGCGTGAACCGTTGACCGTGATCTGTTCGCAGATGGGCTGGATCAGGGCAATGTCCGGTCATATCGACCTGACCCGCGAGATCAAGTTCAAGGATGGCGATGGCCCGCGTTTCGCCTTTCATGCGGAAACAACTGACAAACTCTTGGTGTTTGCCTCCAACGGGCGTTTCTACACCGTCAGCGCGATGAACCTGCCCGGCGGGCGCGGCATGGGAGAGCCGCTGCGCCTGATGGTGGATTTGCCGAACGAGGCGCAGATTGTGGATATCCTGATCCACAAACCGGGGCGCAAACTGCTGGTGGCATCCTCTGCCGGTGACGGATTCGTGGTGCCCGAGGATGAGGTTGTCGCCCAGACACGCAGCGGCAAACAGGTGTTGAACCTGTCTGGCGGCGCGCGCGCGCTGGTGTGCCGTGTGGTGACGGGTGATCACGTCGCTTGCGTGGGAGAGAACCGCAAGGTGCTGGTGTTCCCCTTGGATGAGTTGCCCGAAATGGGGCGCGGCAAGGGCGTGCGCTTGCAAAAGTTCAAGGATGGCGGGCTGTCGGATGCGATCACCTTTGCGCTGGCCGATGGTCTGGTCTGGCGTGATCCGGCCGGGCGCACCCGGACGGAAAGCGATCTGGACGAATGGCTGGGCAAGCGCGCCACGGCCGGACGCATGGCGCCGCGCGGCTTTCCACGCGATAACCGCTTTACCTGATCGGGCGTTTCGCTTGCGTGGGTGCATTGCCTGACGCGGGTGCGTTGCCTGATCAGGAGGGATCGGGGGCTTGCTGTCGCCAGCGCGGTCACAGGGTCAGATAGCGCGTTCAAAAACCATGAAACGGCAGGCATCTTTGCGATTTGAAAAGATGTTTGGGGTTATGTGTTGGCAAGCATTCTGCCGACCGCTTGCCGCGCATGGCGCGATTCCGGTTCTGGTTCAGGTACGTCCACGGGGTTCAGGTACGGCCACGGTGTGATGCGTCAGGCGCAAGGATAAGTGATATGGCGGTTCCATGATCTGAAAGACCTCTGCATGACACCGTTCCGGCCCCAGGATGAGGGCAGCGCCTGCCTGGGCTGGCGCTCTGGCGGGCCGGGGCCGAATGCGCCGACATCGCATGAAACCCAGCCGTTGCAACGTGTTGGGCCGTCCGAAGCGCCTGCCGGGGGGCAGGCAGGCGCTGCCCGGCGGTGCCGCCGGGCGGGGGATATCGGCAATGGCGCGTGTTATGCAGAGGTCTTTCTGATCGAAATCTCTGGGTTGCGGTTTCAATCGGAACTGACCTTCAGCAATGGGGGGCTGGTCGGTGTGTTTGACGATGTCGAAAAAATCCGCGATCCGGGCGATCCGGACGGCGCGTATAATAACGGTGATACGATCATCGTGGATGGCACCGCTTTTACGATCAACCAGATCTACCATCCGGATGACAACGCCTCGCGCATCCTGTCCGAATCACAGCAGGCGCTTTGGGGTCGGGGCTGCCGCAACGGGATTTGCTGGTGTCGCGGCACCACCGTATCCTGTCGCGCTCGTAGATTGCCAGAAACCTATGTGGCTACCCCGAGGTTCTGGTTGCCGCCAAGGATCTGGTTTTTCTGGGCGGGGTGGGTATGGCCGATGATATTGATCACGTCACCTACTGGCACTTTTTGTTTGACAGCCATCAGGTTGTCTACGCCGAAGGCGCGCCGGCTGAAAGCCTGTTTACCGGGCCTGAGGCATTGAAGGCGGTTGGACGCGATGCCGTGAAAGAGATTTTGCGATCTTGCCGGAATTGCCCCCGCGGACAGAGCGGCGCAAAGATCAAATGGCCCGCCCGGTGCTGACGGGTCGCCGTGCCCGCCAATTCGCAGGCAGGCACGCCATCAAAAACAGCGCGTTCTATACCAAGCAATGAGGGATTCGGACGCAAAAATGGGGGCAGGGCCTGTTCGATCGGCCGCTGGACCACCGGGGCGGATGAACCCTTTTGCCGTGACAGGCGGTCTCGCGGCTGCAACCGATGCTGACCCTTCGGGTTCATGCAGCGGGCGTTGATCTCCAAGGTTGCGCAGACGCGTTGCGCCTGACTGTCCCCTGCGCTATGCCGAAACAGACCGAAACGAAGGATCCGGATATGTTTCGCCTTCTTGCCTTGTTGGCCTCTGTCCTGATGATGGCCGCCTGTACCAATCCCAATGACCTTGATGAGGCCCCCGTTGATCTGGGTGATTTCCGTCTGGGGCATAATGTGGTTGTCGCCTCGAAAATGACGCGCGGCCCGCTGTCACGCGAGGCCACGCCGGAAGAATGGCAAGAGGCGCTGGGCACCGCCATAGCTGACCGTTTCGGACGGTATGAGGGGGACAAGCTCTATCATTTCGGGGTCAGCGTTGAGGGCTATGTGCTGGCGCAGCCGGGGATTCCGGTTGTTGCATCGCCAAATTCGGTGCTGATCGTGTTGATCACAGTGTGGGACGATGCGGCAGGGGCCAAGATGAACGAGCCGCCGGAACAGATCACCATCATGGAAACGATTTCCGGCAATACGCTGTTTGGGTCCGGCCTGACGCAATCCAAAGAGGTGCAGATGGAAAACCTCAGCCGCAATGCGTCCAAGCAGATTGAGACATTTCTGGTGCGCAGGCGGGCCTCGGCCGGATGGTTCGGGGCGTCTGCGGCGGCAGCCGGCCCATCACCGGCGCAAGCTGATGGTCAAACCACCGCAGACCCGGCGCAAACCGCCAGCGACGGGGCCGCGACACAGGCCCCGCGCGCGGCGATTGCGCCGCCAGCCGGGGCCATCCTGCAGGAGCCGGTGGTCGCGCCACTACCCGCCGAATGAAACCTGTGACAAGAGGCGCTTGATTTTCCCGTGCCAAATCAATAAACGGCGCGCGGAGTGATAATCGGGCCTGTCCCAAGATCGGGTGGCCCCCAAACCAGAAGGCGCTGCGCAGGATGGGCAAGGCAAAGTTTGAACGCAATAAACCGCATGTGAACATCGGCACGATTG
>JBLRWJ010000048.1:0-5345 GCA_047921315.1 Rhodobacterales bacterium
GATTTTAAGTCTCATGTGTCTACCATTCCACCACGCGGGCACGCAGGGCCGGTCAGGCTGCGACAATAGTCACCACGCGGGCGGTGTAAAGCAGCTGATGGAGGAAAATACAAACGACCCGCCCCGGCGGGCTGGCGCAGCGACATGCCGCATCCCTGCTTCACGGCCACGTCACATCTGGCCACGTTACATCTGGCCACGTCACATCCGGCCACATCACATCTGGCCAGGGGCCGCTTGACGCCACTGGCAAAACCCTCAATCGTGCGGCGATGTTTCCCATTCGTGACCATAACCCGTCAGAAAAGACCCCCTATGTCACCTATGCGCTGATCGCGATCAACGTGCTGGTCTTTCTGAGCTATTGGCCGCTGTTTTCTGATCCGCGCGCGATCAATGCGCTGTTTGCCGGCTATGCCATGACGCCTGCCAATGTAATGGCGGGTGGCGATTGGAGCACGCTTGTCACCTCGATGTTCCTGCATGGCGGGCTGATGCATCTGGGCGGCAACATGCTGTTTCTCTATATTTTCGGCGATAACCTTGAGGAGGAATTGGGGCATCTGCGCTATCTGGGCTTTTACCTGCTCAGCGGTCTTTTGGCGGGGGCAGCGCATGTGCTGTCAGCGCCTTATTCGCAGGTTCCCACGGTGGGCGCATCCGGGGCGATTGCCGGTGTGATGGGGGGCTATCTGCTGATGTTTCCCAAGGCGCGTGTCGATGTATTGTTCATCTTCATTATCTTTTTCAAGATTTTCCCGGTGCCGGCCTGGCTGATGCTGGGCTTATGGTTCGGCTTTCAGATCCTCAATGGCATCGGCGTTGATCCGCAATCGGGTGGTGTGGCCTATTGGGCGCATGCGGGCGGGTTTGTGGCGGGGCTGGTGCTGATCCTGCCGCTGTGGATCAGGCTGGGGGGCACCGCTTTCTGGGCGCGCAACCAAGGCCATCCGCCGCATCCAGAGGCCAGGTATCGCATGGTCAGCAGCATGATCCCGCGCGCCGGACAGCGCAAGAACGGGGCGGCAAGGTCCAATGGCGCAAAGACCAGCAGCAGCCGTATCCCCCGTATCGGGCGGCGGAAATGAGCGCGGCAGCACCCGCCCCGCTGCGCCTGAGCTGCCATTGCGGCGCGGTTGGGCTGACAGTGCATCTGTCAGACGGGCTGGCCACGGCGCGGGGCTGCGATTGTTCCTTTTGCCGCAGACGCGGGGCCATCGCGGTTTCCGCCCTCTTGAACGGGATCAGCATCATCCGCGGCGCGGAGAACCTGAGCCTGTATCAATGGGGCACCGGGGCCGCGAAACACTGGTTTTGCAAGACCTGCGGCATCTACACCCATCACCAGCGCAGATCGAACCCCGATGAATACGGGGGGAATGCCGCCTGTCTGGAGGGGGTCAACCCGCGTGATCTGGACCCGGTGCCATGGGTGGACGGGGTAAACCATCCGTCAGATCGCCAACCGCGATAGGCCCTATGCTTTGGTCATCTTCATGATGATGCAGGTCGTGGTGCCGGTGGCGTAAAGCTTGCCATCCTCGATGCCCCTGATCTCGCCCTCGGCCACACCGGTGGAGCGGCCTGCATGTTGCACGCGGCCCGTGGCGCGCACCATCATGCCTATCGGGATCGACCGCAGGATGCTGACCTTGTATTCCAGCGTGGTATAGACCGATCCCTTGGGCACGCGGGTCATCACGGCGCAGGCCATGCAACTGTCCAGCACGGTGCCATACCAGCCGCCATGGATCGTGCCCATCGGGTTTGTATGCGCAAATTGCGGCGCGCCAACAAAGACCACCTCGCCATCGGTCACGCTTTCGGGCCAGTAATTGAGGGTAGAGCCTATGGGCGGCCCTGCCAGCTTGCCCGCCAGCATATCCTGCATGAACTCCAGACCGGAGCGTTCCAGCATCTCTTGCGGTGTTGCAAGATCCTCAGGGCGGGTGGCGATACGGCGTGTCTGGGCTGTGGTCATGGCTGTCTCCGTTGTGCCGCGCCAGAGTGACGCGGCGCGCAGGGGCAGGCAAGACCGTGTTACGCCACGTTTTCCAGTTGAACCTTGGGTGTCACGCCCAGCGCATGGCACACATCGCGGGTCAGTTCAGGGCGGTTGAGCGTATAAAAATGCAGCTTGTCCACCCCGCCCTCGATCAGGTCGCTGCATAATTCGGTGCACAGCGCCGTTGCCAGCAGATCCTCGCGGCCATCGCGGATCGCCTTGTCAAAGGCGTCATCCAGCCATGCAGGCACGCTGGTGCCGCAGCGCAGGGCGAATTTGCGCGCCCCGACCCAGTTTTCGATCGGCAGGATACCCGGCACGATCGGCGCGGTGATCCCCGCCTTGGCGCAGGCATCGCGGAAGCGGAAAAACGTGTCCGCCTCAAAGAAAAACTGCGTCAGCGCCTCGGTGGCACCGGCATCGATCTTGCGCTTGAGAAAATCAACATCCGCCGCTGTATCACGGGCTTCGGGGTGTTTCTCGGGGTAGGCGCCCACGCGAATGGTGAATTTTCCGGTCTCGGCCAAGGCTTCGATCAGTTCCACACTAGAGGCAAACCCATCGGGATGCGGGCGGAACCCGTCGCTGCCCTTGGGCGCATCACCGCGCAGCGCCACGATATCGCGCACACCTGCGGCTGCAAAACTATCGGCGATTTCAAGGGTTTCAGCGCGGCTGGCATTCACACAGGTCAGATGCGCGGCCACATTCAGCCCGCTGGATTTATGCAGCGTTGCCACCGCATCGCGGGTCAGATCGCGGGTTGTGCCGCCCGCGCCATAGGTCACAGACACGAAACGCGGGGCCAGCGGGGCCAGAACCTGCACCGTATCCCACAGCCGAAATGACGCCTCAAGCGTCTGCGGCGGGAAGAATTCAAACGAGACAGCGGGCGTTTTCATCGATGTGATTCCTGTTTTGCTTCACCTCTTGTCGCAAACCTGACTATATGAGACAACTTCATTATTCTCAAGGTCATCATGAGGCAGACCACATAATGCATATCGAGTTCCGCCATCTGCGCACCATCAAGGCGATCCACGAAGCAGGCGGTCTGGGGCGTGCTGCTGACGTTTTGAACATCACGCAATCAGCGTTGAGCCATCAGATCAAAGGCTTGGAAGATCAGGCCGGGGTCGAGCTGTTCCAGCGCCGCTCCAAACCGCTGAAACTGTCGCCTGCGGGGCTGCGTCTGCTGCGCGCGGCGGAACGCATCCTGCCCGAAGTGGCCGCACTTGAGGCGGAATTCAGCGGCCTGCGTGCGGGCAATGCAGGCCGCCTGCATATCGCCATTGAATGCCACGCCTGTTTTGAATGGCTGTTTCCGGTGTTGGAGACATTCCGCAAGACATGGGGTGATGTCGATGTCGATATCCGCCCCGGTCTGGCCTTTGACGCCCTGCCCGCCCTGATGAAAGAAGAGGTGGATCTGGTCGTGTCATCCGACCCCGAAGACCTGCCCGGCATCTCGTTCCAGCCTTTGTTTGACTATGCGCCGGTATTCGTGGCCTCCAGCCAGCACCCTTTGGCGCAAAAAGAATGGATCGCGGCCGAGGATTTTCGCGGCCAGACCTTGATCACCTATCCGGTGGAGCGCACAAGGCTGGACATATTCAGCCAGCTTCTGACCCCCGCCAAGGTGGAACCCGCCCAGATCAGGCAGGCCGAACTGACAGCGGTGATCCTGCTGCTGGTGGCCTCCAATCGCGGTGTTGCCGTGCTGCCTGACTGGGTGGTGCGCGAGGTCAAGTATTCCTCCGATTACGTCACCCGCCCCCTGACCGAAAAAGGGCTGAGCCGCAGGCTTTATGCCGCTGTGCGCACCGAGGATCTGGAAAAACCCTATATGTCCGGCCTGATCGCACTGGCCGGGGAAGAGGCGCGGCGGCTGCAATCCGCCTGATCTCCGGCAGGACGGCTGGCAGGGCAGCTGGCGGGGCGGTTTTCAGGACGGGCGGGTCTGGCGGGGCTGGCGGAAAGAGGCAGACGCGTCAGGCGATCAGATCAGGGATCACATCGCGGCAATAGCTGTGGATATCACCGGCGCGGGTCAGCCAGATATCGTTGCGATGGGCCTGCACATGCGTCAAGGCGCGGCGCAGGTGGCGCAGGCGGTAGGGTTGCCCGACAAGATAGGGATGCAGCGCGATCCCCATCACCAAAGGCTGGTGCTGTGATTGCGCCAGCATCTCGTCAAAATTGTCGATGATCATATCGGCAAATTGCGCCGCACCATCCTTGCGCGCCACGAGCGAGGGGATGTCATTCACCTCTTGCGGATAGGGGATCGCCAATATCCGCCCTGTGCGCGTGCGCATCCAGACAGGTTGGTCATCCATGCACCAGTTCAGCGTATAGCCATAGCCCGCCGCGGCCAGCAGATCAGGGGTATCGCGGCTTTCCGCGATCCATGGCGACAGCCAGCCTTGCGGGGGCACCTCTTCGGCGCGTGTGATCACCTCGGTCGCCTCGGCGATCAGTCGCGCCTCCTCGGCGGGGGCCAGAACGCTCTGACGCTCGGAATTGGTGCGCCCATGGCCCACCACCTCGTCACCGCGCGCGCGGAACGCCGCCATCAGTTCAGGCGCGTAATCATACATCGCGGAATTGGCCAGCACACTGACCGGCATATCAAGCGTCTCGAACATATCCCGCATCCGCCATGCCCCGACGCGGTTGCCATAATCGCGCCATGCATAGTTCAGCACATCTGGCTGTGGTCCACCGGGGGCCAGTTCCGCGCCCAGCCCTTCGCCAAAGGCGAAATGCTCCAGATTAAGCCCGATATAGACCGCCAGCCGCGTGCCGTTGGGCCAGCGATAATCAGCGCGCCGCGTGATCGGGACATAGTCATAACGGTCGTGACCTGCCAGCATCGCTTACAACTCCGCCTCGGCCAGCCCGGCCTTGGCCAGCAAAATCTCGGCGCTGTCATTCCAGACATCGGTGCGCACCAGTTTGCCATCGCGCACGATGAATTTGTCCATATAGCGGTTCGTTTCAAACGCGGTGCCATCATGCCACTCTCCATAGAGATAGCCGGTGTTGTAGACATGAACATCGCCGGTTTCCGCGTCCAGTGCCGCATCGGTGCGCAAAAAGCGTTTCTTGACCCAAGCATAGCGTTTGGCATTGAAAGCCGCACTTTGCGCCGGACCGCTGAATGTGCGCCCCCCCGTGAACACCAGTTCAAAATCCGCGCTGATATAGGCGGATGCCCCCACCGGATCAGGGATCATCGACAGTTCAAGATAGGTTTCCACGATGGCTTTTGCGGCGGCGACAGGATCAGTGCGTTGGTCCATTTTATCCTCTTTCAGTGATGGGGCTGTTTCAGTGA
>JBLRWJ010000048.1:5445-18629 GCA_047921315.1 Rhodobacterales bacterium
GGATCAGTGCGTTGGTCCATTTTATCCTCTTTCAGTGATGGGGCTGTTTCAGTGACGGGGCTGGGCGGCACAGGCCGCATGGCAAAAACTGCGTATCACCACGGCGGCCGCGTCAGACATCAGGCGCGCCTCAAGATTGGCGGCATCCAGACGCGCGGCCGCTTGGCGGGCCTGCGCCGCAAGGGCGGGTTCGTCCAGCGTCCGCACGCGGTTATCGGCAAAAACAATGCGCCCGTCGATCATCACCTCGCGCAGGGCGGCACCGTTTTCGGCCAGGACGATCTGTGACAGCACATCGCGCAGTGGCACATAGTGGCAATAATCGCGGTCCAGAAACAGCAGGTCCGCCGCCCAGCCCTGTGCGATCCGCCCCACCCTGTCCAGCCCCAGAATATGCGCACTGCCTTCGGTGGCCATGCGAAACGCCTCCAGCGCGGTGATCCATTGATCGGGCATGTCGGCCTGCGCCCGGCTGAGGGTGGCGGCAAGGCGCATCGCCTCGAACATGTTCTGCCCGTCCGATGTATTGGCCGCATCCGTACCCACCCCCAAGGCAACCCCGGCATCGGCCAGCGCCCGCAACGGGGCCGTGCCGGAACCCAGCCGCAGATTGCTCAGCGGGTTATGCACGATCCCTGCCCCATGCGCGGCCAGCCTTGCGGCTTCATCGGCAGACAACCACACGCCATGCGCACCGCTAAAGCGCGATGACAGCACGCCCAGACCATCCAGATGCGCTGTCAACGTGGTGCCATAGCGCTGCTGTGCGGCCACCTGCTGCATCCGCGTTTCGGCCAGATGGGTTTGCAGGCGCATATCGTCGCTCTCGGCCAGATGGGCGCAGGCGGTCAGGAAATCATCCGCGCAATGCAGCGGGATCGCAGGCCCGATACCGGGGCGGACCCTGTCCATCGGCACCGGCCAACCGGCAAACGCCGCCTTGCAAATCGCCAGGGTCTGTTGCCATGGCGGCAGGGTGATCGCGGCCAGCCTGTCGCGCATCGGCTGCGGATAGGCCGCAAGCAGCCCCGGCAGCGCCTGATAGATCGTGCGATCCGATATCATCGGGGCCACGACAGCGCGCATGCCGGCGGCGTGATACGCCTCGGCCACCGCGTGCAGCCCCGCGACCGAGGGGCCGGGCAGTTCCACGCTCAGATCGAAACAGGCGGTGCAGCCCTTGCGGATCATCTCGGCGGCGGACAGCTGCGCGGACAGGCGCAGATCATCCACGCGGCGTTGCCCGTTCAGCGCGGCGGCACCTGCCAGAAATGTCTCCAGCGTGGCATCATCGGCCACGCCCCCCCGGCCCAGCGCGCCATGCGAATGGGTGTGGCCATTGACCAGACCGGGAATGATGATGCGGCCAGAGGCATCCATGACCTGCACGTCGTCGGGCACGTCTTCGGGCACGCCTTCGGGGCCATCCCCCGCGATCACATCGGTGATGCGCCCCCCCGCAACCAGCAATGACACCGGCGCAAAGCGCGCATTGTCAATCAGCACAAGGCCGCCGCGGATCAGGGTTTGAGGGGGGCGCATCCGTGGTCAGTTCATGATCTCAACGGCAAAGGCACGCTCTGCCACGGGGGGCAGGAAGGAGCGGTCAAAGATTTCTGACGCTTCGGGCAGACGTTCCAGACCATAGCCCTCGGCCACAATCGCGATTGAGCGGGTCAACCGCTCATCCACCAGATCGCCCATGCCGATCGTATCGGTTTCCGGCGCATTCATCAGGTTGGTCAGCGCAAAGTTCAGGCGCGCCCGCTCGTTATCCTTGTCGACAAGGTTGTCAAAGGCCATCACCGCATCCATCGCGGCATCCTGATCCCTGGCAATCTCCAGCGTGGCGCGGTTCACAGCGCGCACCATGGCGGCCACCACCTCGGGCTTGTCATTGATCAGGCTGCGCGACACCATCAGACCGTTGGAATACAGATCCATGCCGTAATCCTCGAATTTGAACCAGTTGTAATCGGCTGCGGGGTCCTGGCGGTTGGCGATCAGGTTGAACCAGCTTGTGATGGTAAAGACAAACGCCCCGTCAATATCGCCACGGATCAGCATCGGCTCTTGCAGGTTGGGGGCCATGTTTTCCTGCGCCACCTTGTCCATGTCGATACCGTTCAGCGCGGCAAAGACCGGAAACAGCCGCGTTGTCGGGGTGCCCTGCGCGCCGCCCAGCGTGCGGCCTTCAAAATCGGCGGGCGTCTCGATGCCGGATGATTTCGGGGACACGATGGCAAATGGCGGGCGGTTCCACAGTTGATAGACCATGACAGGGGCCTCACCGGGGCGCTGCGCGGCGTTCTGGATGATGGCGTTGATATCGCCAAAGCCCGCATCATAGGCCCCGCCCATGATCCGCGTGACGGTGGCGGCTGATCCTTCACCCTGATCGATGGTGACGTTCAGGCCCTCTTCTTTGAAATAGCCCTTGCTATGCGCCAGCAGGAATGGCGCGTCAGAGCCTTGGGTTTTCCAGCCCAGCGTGAAGCGGATATTGGTTTCTGCCCAAGCAGGCGAAAGACCGGCAACAAGGGCAATAACAGCCCCGAATACAGCGGATTTCATGTGGATATTCCTTTCTGGCGATGGTGGAAGAAGCGGGAAAAATCAGGTGACAGCGATGTCATTGCCGCGTGTGGCCCAGCCCGTCACGCGGGTTTCAAGGAAAGAGAAAAACGCGTAAAGCGCGACCCCCATAAGGGCCAGAACGATCAGCCCCGCAAAAACAAGCGAGACCTGAAAGTTCGATGACGCCGTCATCATCACATTGCCGATGCCCCGGTTCGAGGCCACGGTTTCAGACAGCACCGCCCCCACAAAAGACAGCGTGATCGCCACCTTCAGCGAGGCAAAGAAATAGGGCATCGTGCGCGGCAAGCCGACATTCCACAGGATTTCGCGCTTTGACGCGCCCAGCGTTTTCAACACATCCTCCAGATCAGGCTCGGTCGTGGCCAAGCCGGTGGAGATGTTGACCACGATAGGAAACACGCAGATCACCATGGCCGTGAGAATGGCAGGCGTGGTGCCTGACCCGAACCAGAGCACGAAAATCGGCACCACAGCGACCTTGGGGATCGACGAGAAACCCACCAGCAGCGGATAGGCCACACCGTAAGCGATGCGCGATGTGCCGATCATCACCCCGATCGAAACACCGATGATCACCCCCAGCGTGAACCCCGTCAGCGTCGAATACAGCGTTTGCAGGATATGCGGCCAGAGCACCGGAAACCGTGTCCATAGCGTAACAAGGATTTCGGATGGCCGGGGCAGGATCAGATCCGACACGTTCAACGCGATGCACAGCGCCTCCCACATCAGGAAGAACCCGACAATCAGCGAAATGGACATTATCCTGATCTTGGCTGTTTCAGTCATGGCACGACCTCCTGTCGCTGGCAGAATTCATTTGCGGATCTGGGCGATCAGCTCGCGCAGGCTTTGGGTCATTTCCACAAAGTCGGGGCTGTAGATCAGGCTGATGTCGCGCGGTTGCGGCATCGTCACCGCCTTGTCCGAGATGACACGCCCGGGCCGCGCGCTCATCACGCAGATGCGGCGCGCCAGAAACCCCGCCTCGCGCAGGTCATGCGTCACCAGCAGCACGGTTGGCTTGCGATCAAGGTAAAGATCCTGCAGGATCTGCCACAGTTCCTCGCGGGTGAATTGATCCAGCGCGCCAAACGGCTCGTCCAGCAGCAGCAGATCAGGATCATGGATCAAGGCGCGGCACAGATTGGCGCGTTGCAGCATCCCGCCCGAAAGCTGCCAAGGATAATGCCCGGCAAAATCCCTCAGCCCGACCTGTTCCAGCAGCGCATGCACGCGGTCCCGATAGGCACCTTTGCGGTCACGCTGGAATGTGCGCTTGAACGGCTCCACGATCTTGAGCGGCAGCATCACATTCTTCTCGATCGTCAGCCAAGGCAGCATCGTGGGGTTCTGAAACGCCATGCCGATGCGCAACTCCTTGGCCGCAGCCGCCCGCCCGCCCAGCAGCACATTGCCGGTTGAGGGCTGGATCAGGTTGCTGGCCAGCCGCAGGATGGTGGATTTGCCGCAGCCCGATGGGCCGACCAGCGCCAGAAAATCCCCCCTCTCCATCTTGAGGGTTGTGCGCGTCAGGGCGGTGACCGCCTGATCCCCCTTGCCAAACACGACCGATGCATCCTGCAATTCGATCGCGGGGCGCGCATGGACCGGGTTGCTGCGCGATGCGGGCGGCACAGCGTGGTCCGGTACAGCATCGGGCAGGGTTCGGGCGGAGATGTCTGATGTCATGTTCATGAAAAACACCTGACAATCCCGCCGGATGTCTGGAAAGCCGATTAAGTAAGTAATTGACGAATTATTTTCAAATGCCCAAAACTTACGCGATCCACCGGGCGGATAACGCTGAAAACAAGCACATTACGCAAAGAAGGCGCGGCGGCGGTGCTGTGCGATCCGGGGCGCGCGGCCCCGATGTGACGCAGCCCTATGCGGGCGGCGATTCGTGACATGTCAGCGCATTGAGCACGAATGACACGGTGTGCCCCCGCCGCGCCTGCCGCCACGCGGGGCTCAGCAGATCCACACCGAAAATCGCTGTCAGGGTATGGCCGTTATTCAGATGATGCGCGCTGAGCGCGACAATGGTGATATAGATCTGCAGCGGGTCATAGCGGTGGCAAAATACCCCTGTTTGCAGACCACGCTCCATGATGTCGCTGATCGCATCAATCAAGGGCTGGGAACTGGTGCGCACCGCCTCGGTCTGGACGATAAAGCGGCCTTCCAGCAGGTTCTCGTTGCGGGTCAGTTTGACAAAGAGCGGATTGCTGTCAAAGAAATCATAGGTAAAGCCAACCAGACGGCGCATGGCCTCCAGCGGGTCCAGCCGTGTCAGGTGCAAATCCCGCTCCTGCGCGCGGATATCGGCAAAAATATGCTCGATCACCGCAACATAGAGTTTTTCCTTGCTGCCGAAGTAATGATATAGCAGCCGCGGATTGCACCCTACCGCGCGCGTGATCCGGTCCACCCGCGCCCCGTGAAAACCGTGATCGGCAAATTCGGACAGGGCCGCCTCCATCAGTTGCGCTTTGGTGCGCTCAGGGTCGCGGCTGCGGGGCGGTTTTTTCGGGCTTGGGTCCATAATGCGATCAACTCAACTGGTTCTGATGACATGGGCGGGTCTGATGACATGGGCGACATGCGGCGCGCCAAAGTCTGCACAAAATTTTATCAATCGCATCTATAGCGAGACCGCATATGTAAGTGAATATTTACTTGTATCGCCCGCCTGCCTACCAGTTTTCAGACAACTACAGGTTCTGGCTGCAAAAAAGATGCCGGATCTGTGCGGGCGACATAAGGATCACGACATGACAGGTGCATTGACCACCCCGCACCCTTTGGCCACGCAGGCAGGCATGGATGTGCTGCGCAAGGGCGGCACCGCATCCGAGGCGCTGATCGCGGCCGGGGCTGTCCTCAGCGTGGTGATGCCGCATTTTTGCGGGTTGGGCGGTGACGCCGTCTGGCTGGTGGTTGACCGCAAGGGCCAACGGCGCTGCTTTCTGGCCATCGGTCAGGGCACCGACCGCGCCATGCCGCAACACCCTTTGCCAACACGCGGGCCGGGGTCCATCCTGACAACCGCCGCCGTGGTGGATGGCTGGCACCATGCCTATCACCACGCAAAGACCGCATTGGGCGGGCAAGCCGACTGGCCCGATCTGCTGACCCCCGCAATCAGCCTTGCCCGCAATGGCTATGCTGTCACCGCATCGCAAGCCTTCTGGGGGGATTTCCGCAAATCCGACATGGACCAATGGCCCGGTTTTGGCGCGATCTTCATGGATCAGGGCCAGCCGCTGCCCGCAGGCCACCTGCTGCGCCAGCCTGCACTGGCCCACAGCCTGCACCAGATCGCGGAACATGGCGCGCGCGCCTTTTATCACGGTGATCTGGCGCGCCGGATCGTGGACGGGCTACAGGCCGCAGGGGCCGTAATCACCACAGATGATCTGGCGCGCACCCGCACCAAAGAGGTGCAGCCGCTCGCCTTGCGCTACCGCGACATGACCCTGCTGGCCCCGCCACCCCCAACCCAAGGGCAAAGCACGCTGCAGATCATGGGCATCCTGTCGCGTTTTGATCTATCCGCGCTGCCCCCCGGCGGCGCGGCGCATCTGCATCTGTGTGTCGAGGCGGTCAAACGCGCCTTTCTGGAACGCGGCGGCATCGCTGATCCGGCCTTTGCGCCCCAAGACAGCGCCATGGCCCTGTCGCAGGACATGCTGAACCGCCTTGCCAGCACAATTTCACCAAATCAGGCCATGCCTTGGCCGCATCAGTGGCACCATGGCGATACAGTCTTTCTGGGTGCGATTGATGCGCAGGGCAATGCGGCCAGCGTGTTGCAAAGCACCTATTTCGATTGGGGCAGCGGCGTTGTGGCGGGCGATACCGGGATCATCTGGCAAAACCGGGGCGCGGCCTTCAGCAGCAATCCGGCGCATCCCAACGCCTTTGCGCCTGCGAAATTGCCCTTTTACACGCTGAACCCCGGTATCGCGCTGAAAAATGGCGCGCCGCATCTGGTTTACGGCACGCAAGGCGCGGATGGGCAACCGCAGACCCTGGCGATGCTGCTGACACGGCTGATCGATTTTGCACAAACGCCGCAGATGGCGCTGTCCGCGCCCCGCTTCCTGCTGGGGCGCACATTCTCGGATAGTCGTGACAGCCTGAAGCTGGAGGCGGATGTCGCGCCTGACACCATTGCCACATTGGCCGCGCAGGGCCATGAGATCAGCCTGATCCCCCGCCAAAGCCCGCTGGCAGGGCAGGCAGGGATCGTGCTGTCAGGTGCAGACCGCTGCCAAGCGTGGCATGATCCGCGCGCATGACACCCCCCTGCCCGCCTGCCAGCTTGCCAGCCTGCCAGCCTGTCCGGCAGGCGCGGGGCCCCGGCACAGCACCACAGCCCCGCGTCATCATGGACGGATCAGGCGGCGATCTTGGCCGTCATCTCAACCAGACGCGTGGCCTGATGCGCAACCGCAGCGCGCCCCTTGTCATCAAAGGCCCCGGCGATGGCCGAGAACCCGTAAGGGTTACCGCCTGCTTCGGCCACAGCCGGATCGGTAAAGCCCGGCGCCACGATCACCGCACCCCAATGGATGGCGGTGGTATAAAGGCCCAGAATGGTGCTTTCCTGCCCGGCATGCGGGTTTTGCGCGCTGGTTGCGGCGGTGAATGTCTTATTGGCCAGTTTGCCTGCAAACCACAGCCCGCCCAGCGTATCGATAAAGGCGCGCATCTGGCTGGCCACACCACCAAAACGGGTGGGCGAGATGAAGAAATAGCCATTGGCCCATTCCATATCATCGGGCGCGACTTCGGGGATGTCCTGCATCTTGTCCAACTGGGCTTGCCACGCCTCTTGTCCGGCCACCACATCGGCGGGCGCGGTTTCAGCGATGCGGCGCAGGCGCACCTCTGCCCCGGCGGCGCGGGCGGCTTCGGCGGCGGCCTCGGCCACCTGCTGGTTGGTGCCATAGGTTGAATAAAAGACAATAGCGATACGGGCTTGGGTCATCTGTGATCTCTCCTTGAGATGTCTGTTGTCGCATGATGCGGATGGCGCGCCGCAGGGCGTGGCGCTTGCGATGCTATGTAGACACCCTTGCGCCCGCCGTCCTGTGCGCGGCAACGCAGCGCCTGTGCGCTTTTCCGCAACAGCCACAACCGGGGCGTTCTGCCCTTGGCAAGCGGACCCCCGCCGCGTATATGCGCGACCTGACACACAGGAGCCGGACCATGCAGGGCAGCGCAAATCTCAACATCATGATCAAGGCCGCGCGCAAGGCGGGCCGCTCGCTGGTCAAGGATTTCCGGGAGGTGGAGAACCTTCAGGTCTCGATGAAAGGGGCAGGCGATTTCGTCAGCCGCGCCGATCTGGCCGCCGAGAAAATCCTGAAAGAAGAGTTACTGGGCGCACGCCCCACCTATGGCTGGCTGGCCGAGGAAGGCGGCGAGATCGCGGGCCAGGACCCGACCCGCCGCTGGATCGTCGATCCGCTGGATGGCACCACGAATTTCCTGCACGGCCTGCCGCATTGGGCGATTTCCATCGCGCTGGAACACAAAGGGCAGATCGTGTCCGCCGTAGTTTTCGACGCCGCCAAGGATGAGATGTTCTATGCCGAAAAAGGCAGCGGCGCGTGGATGAATGACAGCAAGCGTCTGCGTGTCTCGGGCCGGAGCAAGATGATCGAGGGCGTTTTTGCCACCGGCATTCCCTATGCCGCCAAACGCACCCTGCCCGCCACGCTGCAGGATCTGGCACGTCTGATGCCGGAATGCGCCGGTGTGCGGCGCTGGGGTGCCGCCTCGCTGGATCTGGCCTATGTGGCCGCAGGGCGCTATGATGGCTATTGGGAGCGCGAGTTGCAGATCTGGGATCTGGCGGCCGGCATGCTGATCGCCACCGAGGCGGGTGCGCTGGTAGGGCCTGTCCGCAGCGGCCATGAACCGCTGCTGCATGGGGATATCATCGCGGCCAATGGCGCGCTGTTTGACCATTTCGCAGGGATCATCCGCGCGCGCGGCTGATACGTGCTTTGCCGATCAGCACAGTGTTAGCGCAGGGTTGCGGGGAACAGGCCGCGATCCGCAACAGCCCCTGACGCGCCCTATTCCGCAGCCAAGGGCTGATCCTTGATCATCTGCCACACCCGATGCGGCGTGAACGGCATATCGGCCTGCCGCACCCCATACGCCCACAGCGCATCCAGAACCGCATTCGCCGTGGCCGCCATGGCCCCGACCGTACCCGCCTCGCCGCAGCCCTTCATGCCCATCGGGTTGGCGGTGGATGGCACCGGCTCGGTCTCGAAGGTGAACATCGGCAGGTTATCGGCACGCGGCATCGCGTAATCCATGAAGGTTGCCGTCAAAAGCTGGCCATCGGCATCATAGACCACATGTTCGCTCAGCGCCTGCCCGATGCCTTGGGCCACACCGCCATGCACCTGCCCTTCGGCCAGTACCGGATTGATCAGATTGCCGAAATCATCGACCACGCTGTACCGTTCCACACGCACAACACCGGTTTCGGGGTCCACCTCCACCTCGGCCACATGGGCGCCATTAGGATAGGAGCGCCCCGGCAATGTGGCGCGCGCCTCATGTACCAGCAGATCGGTGCGCCCGTCCGCCGCAGCCATTGCCGCCACCTCCAGCACCGTGGGCGTCAGGTTCGAACCGGGCGCGCGGAAGCGTTCATCATCAAAGCTGACCGCCTCTGCATCAACGCCCATTTTCTCGGCCAGATAGGGGCGCAGCGCTGCCATCATCACATCGACCATGGCCAGCGTGGCATTGGCCTGCGTGGTGACAGAGCGCGACCCCCCCGTGCCGCCGCCCTGCTTGATCAGGTCGCTATCGCCCTGCACCACCTGGATCAGATGCGCGGGAATACCGCTCTGGTCTGACAGGAATTGCGCATAGACGGTCTCATGCCCCTGCCCGTTGCTTTGGGTGCCGACATAGATTGTGGCCCGCATCTGCCCGGCATCATCGGTGGCAAACTCCACCTTGGCCCCTTCGGACGGATCGCCAAGGATGCTTTCGATATAGTAGCACAACCCCATCCCGCGCAGTTTGCCACGCGCCGCACTGGCGGCCTTGCGCGCCGGAAATCCGGCGCGGTCAGCCGTGCGTTCGGCATGCGACAGCACGCGGGCGAAATCACCCACGTCATAGGTCTCGCCCGTGGCGCTGGTATAGGGAAAGCGGTCCACCGGAATGAAATTGCGCCGCCGCAGATCCCAGCCATCCACCCCCAATTCGCGCGCAGCCATATCCATGGCGCGTTCCAGCACATAGATCGCCTCGGGCCGGCCCGCGCCGCGATAGGCATCGACCTGCGTAGTGTTGGTGTAGAAACCTTCGACCTGCAGATAGGTAGTCTGCACATCATAGACCCCCATCAGAACCTTGGAGAAAAGATCGGTCTGGATCGGCTGTCCGTATTGGCTGTTATACGCCCCAAGATTGCAACGGGTATCCACACGATAGGCCGTGATCCGGTGATCGGCGTCAAAGGCCAAGGCTACCTCATGCACCAGATCGCGGCCCGCATTATCCGATAACATCGCCTCGGTCCGCTCTGACATCCAGCGCACCGGACGATCCAGAACGCGCGCGGCATGGGCCACGGCAAAGGATTCCGGATAGCTCATGGATTTCATACCAAACCCGCCGCCCACATCCGGGTTGGTGACGCGAATCCGGTCAGGCTCCAACCCCAGAATCTCGCCCAGATGGCGTTTGATATTCCATACCCCCTGCCCGTTCACAGCCAGATGCAACCGCCCGTCCTGCCACTCGGCATAACAGCCGCGTGGCTCCATCGCGTTGACGATGATGCGGTTGTCATCCACCTGCATCCGCACAACCCGCGCCGCGGCGGCAAAGGCCGCATCACAGGCCGCCTTATCCCCTTTGGACCAGTCAAACGCGCGGTTGTCCGGGGCCTCGGCGTGCAATATGGCCCCGCCCTGCGCCAGATCCATCTTGGCGGGCAGATCGTTGTACTCCAATTCGATCAGTTCCGCCGCATCGCGCGCCTGAAGCGCGGTATCGGCCACAATCACCGCAATCGGCTCACCCACAAAGCGCAAGCGCCCTTCGGCCAGAATAGGACGTTTGGGCGCCGCCGCCTTGGTGCCGTCACGATTGGTCAACACCGTGGCGATCAACCCGCGCGTGATACCAGCCTGCGCCAGATCATCCGCGGTCAGCACAAGATGCACCCCCTCGGCCGCCCGCGCCGCCGACACATCCAGCCCCACGATATCGGCATGCGCCACGGGTGAGCGGAACACGAAAACCTGCAGCGCATCGACCGGCGCAATATCATCAATATAACGGCCTTGCCCGGTCAAAAAGCGAACATCCTCAACCCGTTTGACCGGCTGGCTTTTTCCGAATTTTTCCATTGGCCTATCCCCTAATCCTGCAGCGGGAACAATAGCGGCCAAGGCACCGCTGTCCAGAGGGCCATCACAAATCCACAAGCGCCGCGCAACCGGCAATGCGATGGGCATTTGAGTATTTAGGGAACAATGAAGCCCGGGGCACGGCGCCCCCTTTCATTGTTCTTCAAATACTCATTAGAGCAAGCGCGCCTCAGGCGGTCAGGCTTATGACTGTCACCATCGCGTCCGGCCCGTACCCGTTGAACCTTGTGGCGATGGCACTGCCATAAGCGCCCATGCCGGCAAAGATCACATAATCGTCCTCGGCCAGATCACCGGGCAGCGGGACAGGATCGGGCAACCTGTCGATACTGTCGCAAGTCGGGCCGAACACGATGCGCGGGCGCGGCGGCTGGCACCGCTGCGCACCATCTGTGGTGACAATGCGCACCCTGTCATGCGCCGCAATGTCACGCCATTCGGCCAATGCGCCATATATGCCGTCATTGAGATAGACCGCATCGGCGCGCAGGCTTTTGACGCGGGCGGCCAGATGGCAGGCCTCGGCCACCATCGCGCGGCCCGGCTCACAGACAAGACCGGGCGCATCGGCACCGAAGGCCGCGCGGGTTTCGTCGGCGATCCTGTCAAAGACCGCCTCAAGATCGGGGGCGTCACCGCCACGATGCGCCGCAAAGCCGCCCCCCACATTCAGCCGCGCCAGCCGCACTTGCGCGCGCCCGGCCACATCGGCGCAGGCGTGGATATAGCTGGCCCAAGCGCCGGCATCTGTGCATTGCGTGCCGGGGTGGAATGTCATCGCAGGGGTGAACCCCATCTGTGCCACCTGCCGCAACAGCGCCACAGCCTGATCCGGCCCCGCGCCGAACTTTGCCCCGAAATCATAGGCCGCGCCCCTGACCGGCAAGGCCAGCCGCACGCTGATTTCGGTGCCGCGCGGCAACACCGACAGCTTTTCCAATTCCCCCGCGCAATCGACCGAGGCCGAGGCGATCCCCAGTGCCGCCGCCTGCGCCACCTCCACCCGCGAGCGCACGGGATTGTTGTAATGCAGCACCGCCTGCGGACAGGCCGCCCGCACCGCCTGCATTTCCGGCACCGAGGCCACGTCAAAGGCCCGCAGCCCCGCCGCGACCAGATTGTCCAGCACAACGCGCGCCGGATTGGCCTTGACCGCATAGCTGACCAGCCCGCCAAAGCCGGCCTGAAACCGCCGCGCCGTGGCCTGCAACTGTGCCGGGCAGAAATATAGCTGCGCCGTATCGGGCTGCATTTTGCACAAATGCGCCTCGGGGGTGGACCAGACACTATCGGATTTCATCGCTCTGCCTCAGGTTTATTACGGATATATTTCCACCAAGTCTGGGTCAGTTTGCTGTCGATTCTGATTGTCAATTCTTGCTATTTGCAGCATATTAGTGTGATATTGCCCGAATGGACAAACAAATCGACAACACAGACCGCGCCCTGCTGGCGCTGCTGGCCGAGGATGCCCGCCTGCCGGTGGCAACCTTGGCGCGGCGGCTGAACCTTGCCCGCAGCACCGCGCAGGCGCGTCTGGACCGGTTGGAGCAATCCGGCATCATCGCGGGCTATGCCGTGCGGCTGGGATCACAGGCCCGCCCGCCCTTGCGCGCCACCGCCCTGCTGCAGATCGAGCCCCGCTCCGGCCCCACCGTCATGGCGCGGTTGAAATCCTTGCCGCAGGTCGGCCGCGTGCATACCACATCAGGCAGGTTCGATCTGATCGTCGAGGTCACGGCCCACAGCACCGAAGAGCTGGACGACACGCTTGACCGCATCATCGAGGCCAAGGGCGTCCGTTCCTCGGAAAGCCTGATCCACCTGTCGACCAAGCTGGACCGCAGCTAACCTATCAACGCAACGCGCCTTGCGGGTCTTCCCCTTGGCCGCCCAATTCGCTAGACGGTCTGAAACCCGAATTCCGACACCCGGACGATCACGCAGGATCAGCGACAATGGCAATGGACAAGATATTCGATGCGGCCACGGCCGAGCCACGGCTTTACGCCGCTTGGGAACAGGCGGGATGTTTCCGCGCCGGGGCCAACGCACGTGACGGGGCTGGCACCTTCTGCACCATGCTGCCGCCGCCCAATGTGACCGGATCGCTGCATGTGGGCCATGCGTTCAACCACACGCTGATGGATGTGCTGG
>JBLRWJ010000049.1:0-18612 GCA_047921315.1 Rhodobacterales bacterium
CGCCGTCGCCGCTCTCATCAATTCACGCTGAATCTCAACAGACCCTAGAACACGACCGAATCGCTGGAATACTGCAGCAAGACGATCCGCATGCTGCCCCAGGGGGGCCTCGGCCTCCGAAGCGTCGGAGACATACGAAGCGCACGCATTACAAAAGAAAAGAGCGGGCCTAAGCCCGCTCTTTCCCTAAACAGTAGTTCTGCTCGTATCAGAACGAGAAGAAGATACCAGCCGACACGATGTTGTCGCCATTCTGGTTGGAGGTCCAGCCACCTTCGACGGAAGCGCCGCCGCCCAGACCGTAGGACGCACCCAGGCCGTATGCGGTGTCGACGGTGTCTTCGTCAGCAACGAAGCCATAGACGTACAGAGCGTCGTCTACTTTGTAGCCAGCGCGCAGCGATACTTTCTCGGAACCAACTCCACCGTAATCGGTGTCAGCATAGGAGATTGCTGCGTCGAATGCGCCGAACTTTCCGCCAGCGCTGAGGAACAGGATGCTGTCGCCGTCACGTGCGCCGCTGTCCCACTCTTCATAAGCAACTGCGACGGTGTAGTCAGCGAACCTGTAGCTTGCACCCAGTGCCCAGCTTGCATCGGTGCTGTGCGCATCAAGACGGATACCGTCCATGCTGTAGCTGACTTCTACGCCTTCACGAGCGCCCGCACCACCGCTGCTGTAAGCAGTCCATTTGAAGCCGTAGAAAGTGTCAAAGTCGTTGCTCAATGTATTGGTTGCCAGTGAACGGAAGCCATTACCTTCCAAGCCCATGCCAGCCGATTTAGTGGGCAGATACAGGTTCGGCGCTGCTTCGATCACACCGATGATGTTGCCCATTGCGATGGTCAGACCGCCACCTGTGGCAAAGAAACGTGCGCCGTTGCCGCCAGCGTTGCGGTTGTTCTCTTCGGTCTGGAAGCGCTGACGCACACCCAAGGTCAGGCCGCCATCGGTTTCGGTGGTGGCGTCGAACTGTATGCGCAGACGGCTTGCAGTGGTCACATCGTCCTCGCCGGGTGCGGCGCTATCATTGTATTCTGCGCCAAAGCGTGCGTAGCCGGACAGTTTCACGTCGGCGACTGCAACACCTGTGGTAGCGACCAGCGCGGTGGTTGCGATAAGGATCTTTTTCATTTGGTTGCCCTCGGTTTTTAATAGATCGCCCAAAACAGCGAGTCTGCCTTGGGTATGGCTTCGTTTCGCTCTTTTTGGGCCGAGGATGCAAGCGTCCCGGCAACCACAATCGCAAAGCTGCCGGATATGGTGCAGCTATGCCACACATGCCGCAACGGGCCTGCCACAGCTTTTCGTCGCATAGCGCAGGTCACAAGCCGCCATTTTGCAGTAAACAGCTTGCTCCATAGGGCTGGCTTGGCTAGGAACAGTGACATGGAAATTCCTAACCGGACTGGGCCAGAATGAGACAGCACATTTTCAAGGTCGTCACATGCAGTGTGCTGCTTTTGTCGGTTGCGGCCTGCGCAAACCAGACTGAACAAGGCGCCGAGGATGGTCCGACCATCTTTGATGCGGGGCGCGACTCAAACGCGTTTAACACCGGGCAGTCCATCTTTGACATCTTCAATCGCAACGCGCCCGATGTCTCGGTCGAGGTGAACCGCTATATCTGGAACGCCTCGCTGGATGTGCTGAACTTCATGCCCATCGAATCGGTTGATCCCTTTACAGGCGTGATCGTGTTTGGCTACGGCACCCCGCCGGGTGGGGGGCAGGCCTATCGTGGCACCGTCCATGTCAAAGACCCCGCGCTTGAGGCGCGCTCGCTGACTGTGGCGCTGCAAACGCGCTCTGGTCCGGTGGCGGCCGGCACGCAGCGTGCGGTCGAGGATTCGATCCTGTCGCGCGCCCGCCAGCTTCGCATTGCGGACGGCCGCCGCTAACCGCACCGCCATTTCTGGACGCTAATCACCCACCAGCCCCGGCTTGGCCTTGGCCAGCCGGGCGATCCAGTCCATCTGTTGCGGCAGACAGATGCGGCGCAGATCATAGCCGGCCTGCACAAAAGCGCGCGCCGCCACCCCCAATTGCCTGCGCTGCTCTGCATCGTCCAGCAGCGCGGACACCTGATCAACCAGCGCGTCACCGTCGAAAAAATTGACCAGACGCCCGGTCTGAGCGTCCTCGATCACCTCACGCACGGGGGCTGTATCGCTGGCCACAATCGCGGCGCCCACGCTCATCGCCTCCAACAGCGACCAGCTTAGCACAAAGGGATAGGTCAGATAGACATGCACACGGGTCAGTTGCAGCAGCGACACAAACTGCTCATAGGGGATGCGGCCCAGAAAATGCACCCTGTTCCAATCGGCGGTGGCAATGCGCCCGCGCACCTCATCGATGAAAATCTGTTTCCATGTCTGCCCCTTGGGCGGCTTTGCCCCGTATGACACCTCATCCCCGCCCACAATCACGATGCGCGCCTGTGGCCGCGCCCGCAGCAAACGTGGCAGCGCACGCATAAAGATGTGATAGCCGCGATAAGGCTCCAGATTACGATTGACGAAGGTGATCACCTCATCCGCCCGCGTCAGCACCGTGCCATCCGGCAACGCCAGACGCGCATCCGCGTCCGGGCGCAGATGGTCGGTATCGATCCCGTCATGGATCACGCTGATCCGCGCGCGATAGGCAGGCGGGAAGGTATCCGCCTGAAACCGCGTCGGGCTGATCCCCATATCACATAGCGGCAGATGCATCAGATTATTGAGGTTTTTCATCCGGATACGCAGGCGATCCACCGCATCGACACGCGGCGTGAACTCGGGATCAAACCCGGTATGCGCGCGGCTGGACAGGTGATACAGCTCACAATACAGCCCGATCCGCGCCTGCGGCCAGACATCGCGCAGAAACATCGCCTCACCCCAGCCGGGATGCGCCACAATCACATCCGGCGCGTAACCTTTGGCGCGCAACTGCTGCGCTGCATGATAGCACGCCTCGCCCCGGATCACCTTGGCCTCGGTATCCGCCAGCCACGGATGCACGCCCTTGCCCGATGGCCGCTTGACCGGATAGGGCAGCACCTGCACGCCTTGCCACATCACCGGCTCTTTTACCCGCAGGGTCAGCGCGGTGCACGCATGGCCCATCTGCGCCAAAGCGGGGGCCAGATGTTTGAACTGGCCGGGAAAGTTCTGATGGATGAACAGGATCTTCACGGACCACATCACTCGCTACGCACGACATTTCCCCCTTATACCGGGCATTTTCGCCTTGCCGATACCCGTATTTTTATGCCCCGCCCCTAGACCATGGGGCCAAGCGGCCCTATCACGCGTTCTGAACAGGTCCGCACGGACCCGCCAAAGGAACGAAAGGTCACGCCGATGTCGCGTTATGACGCCGCCCAGATCGAAGCGAAATGGCAACAAGCATGGGACAGCGCCGGCCTGTTCCGCGCCGAACCCGGCACGCAGACGACCAAGCCCAAATATTATGTGCTGGAAATGTTCCCCTATCCGTCCGGGCGCATCCATATGGGCCATGTGCGCAACTATACGATGGGCGATGTGATCGCGCGCTACAAGGTGACCAAAGGGTTCAACGTGCTGCACCCGATGGGTTGGGACGCGTTCGGCATGCCTGCGGAGAACGCCGCCATGGCCATCGGCGGTCACCCCAAGGACTGGACCTATCAGAACATCGCGGACATGCGCGACCAGATGAAACCGCTGGGCCTGTCGATTGACTGGAGCCGCGAATTCGCCACCTGTGACCCGGAATATTACGGCCAGCAGCAGGCGCTTTTCCTTGATATGCTGGACAAGGGGCTGGTCTACCGCAAGAACGCCGTGGTCAACTGGGACCCTGTCGATATGACGGTGCTGGCCAATGAACAGGTGATTGACGGCAAGGGCTGGCGCTCCGGCGCGGATGTGGAACGGCGCGAGCTGACACAGTGGTTCTTCAAAATCTCCGACTATTCCGAGGAATTGCTGTCCGCTCTGGACGGGCTGGACAACTGGCCCGCCAAGGTGCGGCTGATGCAATCCAACTGGATCGGCAAATCGCGCGGGCTGCAATTCGCGTTTTCGCTGATTGACGGCCCGCATGGCACCGACCGGATCGAGGTTTATACAACCCGTCCCGATACATTGCTGGGGGCCAGCTTTGTGGGCATCTCGCCGGATCATCCGCTGGCCAAACAGCTTGAACGCGACAACCCCGATATCGCCGCCTTCTGCGCGGAATGCCGGCGCGGCGGCACCACCGAAGAGGCGCTGGAAAAGGCCGATAAAAAGGGCTTTGATACCGGGCTGCGTGTGCGCCACCCCTTTGATACCGCGTGGGAATTGCCCGTCTATATCGCCAATTTCATCCTGATGGATTACGGCACCGGCGCCATCTTCGGCTGCCCCGCGCATGACCAGCGCGATTTCGACTTTGCCACCAAATACAACCTGCCGATCATGGCCACTTTCCTGCCATCCGAGGACAGCTCGCCAGAGCTGGAGGAGGCATTTGTCCCGCTGAAATCCGAAAAAGTCTTCTACACCAAAGGTTTCGCGGGCGAGGCATGGCAGACCGGCGAACAGGCCGTTGATGCGGCCATCTCGTTTTGCGAATCCAACGGCGTTGGCCATGGTGTGACCAAATACCGCCTGCGCGACTGGGGCCTGTCGCGGCAACGCTACTGGGGCTGCCCGATCCCGGTGGTGCATTGCGACACCTGCGGCGTGGTGCCCGAAGCCAAGCAAAACCTGCCCATCCGCCTGCCCGACGATGTGACATTCGATGTCCCCGGCAACCCGCTGGACCGCCATCCGACATGGCGCAACTGCGCCTGCCCGGCATGCGGCGCGCCCGCGCGGCGCGAAACCGATACGATGGACACATTCGTGGACAGCTCGTGGTATTTCGCCCGCTTCACCGCCCCCCATGCCGCCACCCCCACCGATCTGGCCGAGGCGGAGTATTGGATGAATGTCGATCAATATATCGGCGGCATCGAACATGCGATTCTCCACCTGCTCTATTCGCGCTTCTTCGCCCGCGCCATGCATGCCACAGGCCACCTGCCGGCATCGGCGATCGAGCCGTTTGACGCGCTCTTTACCCAAGGCATGGTCACGCATGAGATTTACCAGACACGTGATGCCAACGGGCGGCCGGTCTATCACCTGCCCGAAGATGTCGCCGATGGCCGCCTGATCGCCACGGGTGAGGCGGTAGAAATCATCCCCTCCGCCAAAATGTCGAAATCCAAGAAAAACGTCGTCGATCCGGTCAATATCATCTCGGCCTACGGCGCCGATACCGCCCGCTGGTTCGTGCTGTCTGACAGCCCGCCCGAACGCGATGTGGAATGGACAGCCTCCGGCGCCGAGGCCACGTTCAAACATCTCGCCCGCGTTTACCGCATTGCCGCCGATATCGCCGCATCGGACGAATCACCCCAGCCCGAGGATGAGGCGCTGCTGCGCGCCATGCATAAATGCATCCACGAGGTGACAGGCGGCATCGAATCCTTTGGCTTCAACGCCGCCATTGCGCGGCTTTACGCCTTCACCAACACGCTGGCCAAATCCACCGCGGGCACGCAGGCGCGCCGCACCGCGGCAACCACGCTGGCGCAGCTGATGGCCCCGATGACCCCGCATTTGTCCGAAGAAATCTGGACCTTGCTGGGTGGCAAAGGCCTGATCGCCGCCGCGCCATGGCCTGTCGCGGATGAGGCGATGCTGGTGGATGACACCATCACCCTGCCGATCCAGATCAACGGCAAACGGCGGGCGGAAATCAGCGTCCCCCGCGAGATCGACAAGGCAGAACTTGAAAAGATCGTGCTGGCCCATGATGCTGTGGTCAGGGCGCTAGAGGGGGCCGCGCCCAAGAAACTGGTGATCGTCCCCGGACGGATCGTGAATGTCGTTATCTGACCGAAGAACGCTTTTGCGCGGGCTGGGCCTTTTGGGGCTGGCGGGCATGGCCGTGTCCGCCTGCGGCTTCAGCCCCGCCTATGGCCCCAACGGGCAGGCCAGCCGCCTGCAGAATGCCATTCTGGCCGATGCGCCGGGCAATCGGGATCAATATCTGCTGATCCAGCAATTCGAGGATCGTCTGGGCCGCGGCACCGATGGTCCCTATACGCTGGGCTATTCCTATACGATCAGCGGCGCGCGCATGGGGGTCACCTCTGACAATGTCACAACGCGGGCCAATCTGGTAGGCCGCGTCACCTTCAGCCTGCGCGACCGCGTGACCGATGCTGTGGTGCTGCGCGGGTCCGTGGACGGTTTCACAGGATATTCCACAACAGGCTCCACCACCGCCACCGAGGCCGCACAGCGTGACGCCCGCCGCAGGCTGGCTGTGCTGCTGGCGGACAAGATGGTAACGCAGCTTATGGCCTCTGCTGGCAATCTTCCCGCATGAAACTCAGCCCCCGCGATGCCCCGCGCTATTTCGCCCGCCCCGATCCCGACAAAACCGGCTTGCTGATCTTTGGCGCCGATGCCATGCGCGTGGCCCTCAAACGGCAAGAGGTGATCACCGCCCTGATCGGCCCCGCTGGCGAAGAAGAAATGCGCCTTGCCCGCCTGCCCGCCGCCGATCTGCGCAAAGACCCCGCCGCCCTGCTGGATGCGGTCAAGGCGATCAGCTTTTTCCCCGGCCCCCGCGTGGCCTTTGTCGAAGATGCCACCGACACCGCCACCGATACCATCGCCGCCGCCCTGTCGGACTGGCAGACCGGGGATGCGCAAATCATCGTCACCGCAGGGGCGCTGAGCGCAAAATCAAAACTGCGCGCCCTGTTTGAACGGCACCCCAACGCCTATGCCGCTGGCCTTTATGACAATCCCCCCACGCGCGAGGAAATCGCGGCAGAGCTGTCCCGCGCGGGCATGACCGATCTGGACAATGCCGCCATGACAGCCCTCACCGCGCTGGCCCAAGAGATCGAGCCGGGCGATTTCCGCCAGACGCTGGAAAAGCTGTCGCTCTATAAGCTGGGCGATAGCAGCCCCGTCACCGCCGCCGATATCACCGCCTGCGCGCCCGCCACCTCCGAGGCGGATCTGGACGATATCCTGAATATCGTGGCCGAGGGCAAAGACGGTGAAATCGGCCCCGTGATGCGCAAACTTCTCGCGCAAGGCGTGCAACCCGTCACCCTGTGCATCGCCGCCGCGCGCCATTTCCGCACGCTCTATACCGCCGCATCAGACCCCGGCGGCCCCGCGCAGGGCGTGGGCAAACTGCGCCCCCCCGCCTTTGGGCCGCGCCGCGACCGGATCATGCGGCAAGCACAGCTCTGGCGCATCCAGCGGCTGGAAATGGCGCTCAGCCTGATCACCGATACAGATCTGCAACTGCGCTCTGCTGGCCAACATGCCCCCGCCATGGCCTTGGTCGAACGTACCCTGATCCGCCTGGCGATGCTGGCCAAACGCTGATTCCGCCGCACAGGCAAAACCCTGCGTCGCGCCCCTTCCCCTTTGCGTTCTTCCTCTGGAACTCCGCCGCAAAACAGGATCAGACTGGCATAGGACTCAGACTGGCACAGGACATGGCGCATCAGCGCCCGAAGGGAGAATAAAGATATGTATGAAGTCATCGGCGGCACCCAAAGCCGCGCATTCCGTGTGATGTGGATGCTTGAGGAGCTGGACCAACCCTATACCCATACCGCCGTCAAACCCCACAGCCCCGAGGCGCTGGCCGCCAACCCCTCAGGCAAGATCCCGGCCCTGCGTGACGGTGATGCCTATCTGACCGATTCCACCGCCATCCTGACCTATCTGGCCGACAAACACGGCAAGCTGACCTATCCCGCCGGAACGATTGATCGCGCCCATCAGGACGGCATCACCCATATGGTGCTGGATGAACTGGACGCCGTTTTGTGGACCGCCGCCCGCCACAGCTTTATCCTGCCCGAAGAAAAGCGCGTGCCGCAGGTGAAAGATAGCCTCAAATGGGAGTTTTCGCGCAATATCGAACGGCTCGCCGATGTGATGAAAGGCCCGTTCCTGATGGGCGAGGTGATGACCATCGCCGATATCATCGCCGCGCATTGCCTGAACTGGGCCTACGGCGCCAAGTTTGACATCGACCAGCCCAAACTCGTGGCCTATGCCAAGGTGATGCGCAGCCGCGATGCCTTCAAACGCGCCGCCAGCAAGTAACCGGATCAGCCATCAGGGGGCAGCCGTCCCCTGATCGCATACCCACTGCGCGGCATGACGCCCGGCCCAGTGCCCTGTCGCCAGTGCGGCATTGATCAGATAACCGCCCGTAGGTGCCTCCCAATCCAGCATCTCACCCGCCGCGAACACCCCCGGCATATCGCGGATCATCAGCCCCGCATCCAGCGCTTCAAACCTGATCCCGCCAGCCGTCGATATCGCCTGATCCATCGGCTGCGGCCCGGCATGCCGGACCGCCAGCGCCTTGATCCGCGCCGCCAACCCCTCGGGGTCTTGCGGTAGCGGCTGGCCAAATTCCATTAACAGCGCCAGCTTGACAGGCTCCAGCCGCAACACCTTACGCAGATGGTTGGACAGGCTCTCCTTGCCGCCCTTCCCCCTGCCCCGCGCCAGTCGCGCCGCAACCTGCGCAAGGCTCAGATCGGGTGCCAGATCCAGCATCAGCCCCGCCCCCTCCCGCAGCGGGCGCGACAGCGCATAAATGCCGCCGCCCTCGATCCCGCTGGCGGATAACATAATTTCCCCGCGAGAGATCTGCGCGCCAGCATGCAGCGCAATCCCCTTGACAGGCTGGCCCAGATGCCGCGCCATATGCGGCGACCAATCCACCTTGAACCCCATATTCGCGGGCTGGAACGGGGCCACAGGCACATCTGCGCCCAACAGATCCACCCAGCGCCCGTCAGATCCCAACCGCGCCCAGCTTGCCCCGCCACAGGCCAGCACAGTGACATCCGGATGCAGGATCTGCACACCATCCGGCGTCTCGAAATGCCAGCCCCCGTCCACGCCGCACCAGCGCCAGCGCGTCCTGATCTCTACCCCCGCCCCCTCCAGCCGCGCCAGCCATGCCCGCAACAAGGGTGAGGCCTTCATCACCACCGGAAACACCCGTCCGGTGCTGCCCGTGAACACCGCCTGCCCCAGCCCGCGTGCCCAATCCTGCACCTCTTGCGGGCCAAACGCCGCCAAGGCCGGACGCAACACCGCGCCTTGTTCACCATAGGCGGCCAGAAAGGCGTCAAACCCTTCATCCTTGGTGATGTTCAGCCCCGATTTACCCGCCATCAGGAACTTGCGGCCAACCGATGGTTTCGCCTCGGCCACCACCACGGACAGACCCGCCTGTGCAAGCACTTGCGCGGCCATCAACCCCGCAGGCCCCGCCCCGATCACCAATGCCCGCCTCATACCAGCCCTTGCCTTTCGCGGCCCATGTTCCATCCTTGCACGCCATGGAATGCACAGACATACCCATCTGCCCGCTTTGCCTGCGCCCGATCCCGCCGGATGTGCCGCAATCGCTGCATCACCTGATCCCCAAACTCAAAGGCGGCAAGGGCGGCCCTGTTGTTTTGCTGCACCATATCTGTCACCGCGAAATCCACGCCACGCTGACAGAATCCGAACTGGCGCGCCACTACAACACAGCCGAAAGCTTGCGCGCCCATCCGCGTCTGGCCCGCTTCATCGGCTGGGTGGCCCGCCGCCCGCCGGGCTTTCACTCCAAAAGCCCCGGACCTCGCAGGAAACGCTGAGCCAGGCCCACAGGGCATGCGCCCTGCTTCTTCTTGCCTGAAATATCCAAATCCGACAGAGCGGATCAGCGGCACATCGCCTTCATGGCACCCACAAAATCAGGCTTTGCCGCCAGCGTGTCCGCCGCAATGGCGCGCGCCACTTCGGTCAGGGCGACATCCTCGACAATCCGGTCGATCAGCCCGAAAGACAGCGCCTCATCGGCGGTGATCTTTTGCCCCCCCATCAACATCAGCTTGGTCCGCGCCGGACCGATCAGCGCCACCAGACGCGCCGGATCAGAGGGTTGCGGCAGAAATCCCAGCTTCATCACCGGATAAAAGAACTTTGCCCCCGGCACCGCGATCCGCAGATCACAGGCCAGCGCCATGCCCATGGACCCGCCCGCCAGCGTGCCGTTCAGCGCCGCGATACTCAGCCCCGGCAGTGCGGCGATCGCGCCTGACAGCCGCTCCCATAGCGGGCTGGTCGCCAGCCCTGCGCGTGCGGCCTCCAGATCGGCGCCCGCGCTGAACACCTTGCCCTTGCCGGTCAGGATCAGAACCTGCGCCGCGCGCGCGGCTTCGGCAATTTCGGCCAGTTCCTCCAGCATCTGCGGTGTCAGGGAATTGGCCTTGTCGGGGCGGTTGATCGTGACGGTCCATAGCCCGCCATCCTTGTCCAGCTCGATCATGTCAGGCCCACCCGGCGGCGGATGCCCTCATCCCTGAGCGAGATTTCCTGCCCCAGCCAGCCATCCGCATCCGCGCTGCACATCCACAGCAGCGCTTTTGCCGGCCAATCCGCGGGGATATGATCCTCCCAATCCAGCTTGGCCACAGGCCCCACACCGCTGGCCTTGATCACGCGTTGCATATCGGTGGCAACGGTTCCGGGCGACAGCCCCATGATCCGCAGCCCCGCGCCGTGATTTTCGTGATGCGCGCAAGCGGTCAGCATCGCCGCCCCCGCCTTGGACGCGCAATAGCTGCTCCACCCTTCCAGCGGGTTATGCGCCGCACCGGAACTGATGGTGATGATCGTGCCATGCCCCTGCGCCTGCATCACAGGCAGTGCGGCGCGCATCCCGTGCAGCACCCCTTTGAGGTTGACATCAACAGCGCGCCCCCAATCGGCAGGATCAGTCGCCGCGATCAGGCCGATGGGTTCGATCATCCCTGCATTGCCGATCAGAATATCCAGCGCGCCAAAACGACTGACCGCCAGATCAACAGCCGCCTGCACCTGCGCCATATCGCTCACGTCGCAGGCAATCCCCGCCGCCTGCGCGCCGATCTGGTCCGCAATCCGCGCCACCGCTGCCGCATCCCGTGCCGCCAACACCACATTGCCCCCCGCCTGCGCAAAGGCGCGCGCCGCCGCCTCACCAATCCCCCGGCTTGCCCCGGTTATCAGTACCGTCTTTCCCTTTATCGCGTCCATCTGGCCCTCCTGCTGCTTTTGCCTGTGGTAAACCGCTCAAATCACGGGGTCCAGCACCAACAGGCCTTGACGCTTGGGCCGTATCCGTCACACTCCGCCCGAAAAATTCGGAAAGGTTATTCTCATGGGCATATGGTCCCGGCAGCTGGGCTGCAGCACAATTGCAATTTTCCTGACAGGATCGGCCGCTTGGGCCGATGTCACGGCAGAGCAGGTCTGGTCTGATTTCAAGGGCTACCTTGAAGGGCTGGGCTATACCGTTGACGGAACCGAACAGTCCGCGGGTGGCACCATCACGATCAGCAATCTGGCGCTGGCCATGGATATGCCCGATCAGACGGGCAGCAACACCATTGCGCTGGACAGCATCGCCTTTTCCGAAACCGGCGATGGCCGCGTGCGCGTGTCACTCCCCGACAGCATGCCCATCGCCTTTGCCGCCACACCCCCCGATGCCGAAGATGTCAGCGGCACCATTGATTACACGCAATCCGGCTTTGACATGGTCGTGTCCGGTGATCCCGATAACATGATCTATGACTATAGTGCCGATATGATGGCCTTTGCCCTTGGCAGCCTGATCGTGGATGGTACGCCTGTTGATATCGGGCAGGCGCGCATGCAGTTTTCCGACATGGCGGGCAACAGCACCACACGCGGCAGCGATCTGCGCCAGATCGCCCAGACAATGACCATCGCCGCCATGTCCTATGTCGTGGACATCGCCAATCCCGATGATCCGTCCGGGCGCATTTCAGCAACGGGCGGGCTGGAAAACCTTGGCTTTGAGGGCACGATCACCCTGCCAGCAGAGACTGACATGACAGATATGGCCGCAGCGATGCAGGCTGGCTTCGCCGTTGATGGTGGCTATTCCTATGAAAACGGCACATCGGAGTTCATGTTCTCTGACAATGACCAGATATTCGAGGGCAATACCGCATCTGATGCAGGTCGCCTGACAGTGCGGATGAACAATGCCAGCATGGATTATTCCGGCGAGGCAACAGGCATCGCCATGAATTACAGCGGCTCGGAGATACCGCTGCCGGTTTCTGTGACAATGGGCACCGCAGGTTTCAACATGCTGTTCCCGATCAGCGAAACCGATGAACCCACAGATTTCGGCCTTGGCCTGACCTTTGCGGATGTCGCCATTTCCGATGCGATCTGGGGCATGATCGACCCGGCCGGGCAATTGCCGCGTGAACCTGCAACCCTGCAGTTCAACCTGTCCGGCCAGGCGCGCCTGACACAGGATCTGATGGACCAGCAAGCCATGATGGACGGTGCAGGCACCCCCCCGGGCGAGATTTATGCCCTGTCGGTCAATACATTGACCCTTGCGCTTGCCGGGGCACGGTTGACAGGCAATGGTGCCTTTACCTTTGACAATGATGACCTGACCACCTTCCCCGGCATGCCCAAACCCACCGGGGCGCTGGACCTGCAACTGATCGGCGGCAATGCCCTGTTGGATACGCTGGTGGCCATGGGGCTTTTGCCGCAGGAACAGGCCATGGGCGCACGGATGATGATGGGCCTGTTTGCCCGCCCCGGTGACGGGCCGGACAGCCTGACATCGCGCATCGAGGTGAACGAGGACGGGCAGGTGCTGGCCAATGGTCAACGCCTGCGCTGACATCACATCACATCTGCACACGGGGCTGTCTGATGCGAAATCAGGCAGCCCCGCTGCATTTCACCCCCTGCATTCCGGCTGCGCCCTTGCGTATCATGGCCCCTCGGCCTACCTCACACCCAGCAAGGAGAACCGCCCATGACCACCCCACCGCTGGAGAATTTGACCGCCGCCTTATTGGACGCCGCACGCCGCGCTGGTGCCGATAGCGCCGATGCCATGGCGGTGCAGGGAACATCGGTGGCCATCGACATGCGCGGCGGCGTGCTGGAACAGGCCGAACGCTCCGAAGGGATCGATATTGGCCTGCGCGTGATGGTCGGCCAGCGTCAGGCCAATGTCTCGGCCTCGGATATCAAACCCGCAACATTGGCCACAATGGCCGAACGCGCCGTGGCCATGGCCCGCGAAGCCCCGCTTGATCCCTATATCGGTCTGGCCGATCCGTCACAGCTGGCGCGGGACTGGGACATCGCCGCGCTGGAAATGTGTGACCCGGCACCGGAACCGGACGCGGAAATCATGCAGCAGGATGCCGCCCGCGCCGAAGCGGCGGCGCTGTCTGTCAAAGGTGTCTCTCAGGTGCAATCGGCCAGCGCGGGCTATGGCTTGCGCCATGTCCATCTGGCGGCGACCAATGGCTTTTCAGCGGGCTATTCCCGCTCTGATCGCGCCATAAGCTGCGTCGCCATCACCGGAACCGGCACAGGGATGGAGCGTGATTATGACGCTGACATGCGCATTTTCCAGTCCGACATGCGCAGCCCCGAAGATGTGGGCCACAGCGCCGCACAGCGCGCTGTTGAACGGATCGGCGCACGCAGGCCCAAAACCGGCACCTATCCGGTGCTGTTTGATGAACGGATCTCATCCTCGCTGATCGGGCATCTGCTGGCCGCGATCAGCGGCAGCGCCATCGCGCGCGGCTCATCTTGGTTGCTGGGCGCAATGGGCCAGCCGGTTCTGCCTGACCATCTGTCGCTGATCGAAGACCCGCTGCGCCCCCGCGTGACCGGATCGCGCCCCTTTGACGCCGAGGGCTTGCCCACCCGGCGCCGCAACATTGTGGATAATGGCGTGCTGACAGGCTGGACACTGGATCTGGCCACCGCGCGCAAGCTGGGGATGCAATCCACCGCCAATGCCGCACGCGGCACCTCGGCCCCTCCTGCGCCGTCCAACTGGAACGTCGCCCTGACCCAAGGCAGCGCCAGCCGTGATGACCTGATCCGCGATATGGGTACAGGGCTGCTGGTCACCTCGATGATCGGATCGACGATCAACCCCAATACAGGGGATTATTCCCGCGGTGCATCCGGACTTTGGATCGAGAACGGGCAGATCGCCTATCCGGTCAATGAATGCACCATCGCGGGCAATCTGCGCGATATGCTGCGCCGCATCGTGCCTGCCAATGATGCGCGCGCGCATCTCAGCCGCGTTGTGCCCTCACTGCTGGTCGAAGGGATGACCCTTGCCGGCGAGTGATCTTGACCTGCTGATCGCCGCCGCCCGCGATGCGGGGCAATTGGCCACCCGCTACAGCGGCCCCACCGCCAAACGCTGGGACAAGGGCGGCGATGCTGGCCCCGTGACCGAGGCGGATCTTGCCGTGGACAGGTTGCTGCACAGCCAGCTGACCGCCGCGCGCCCCGATTACGGCTGGCTGTCCGAAGAAACCCCGGACACGGCGGAACGCCTGAACCGGCGGCGCACGTTCATCATTGATCCGATTGACGGCACCCGCAGCTTTATCGAGGGCACTTCGACATGGGCGCATTCCCTCGCCATCGCCGAAGAGGGGCGGATCACCGCCGCCGTGGTATTTCTGCCGCTCAAGGACAAACTCTACAGCGCCGGTGCCGGGCGTGGCGCCTTTCTGAACGGGGCCGCAATCCGCCCCTCATCGCATGGCACCTTGGCGGGGGCCTCTGTGCTGGCCGCCAAACCCGTGGCAGAGCCGCGCCATTGGCGCGCCGGCGCGATGCCCGCCATCATCCGCCATCACCGCCCCTCATTGGCTTACCGGCTGTCACTGGTGGCCGAAGGCCAGTTCGATGCGATGCTGACCCTGCGCCCCAGCTGGGAATGGGACATCGCCGCCGGTGCCCTGATCGTGCAGGAAGCAGGTGCCACCAGCACCGACCGCACCGGCGCGGACCTGCGGTTCAACAATATCAACCCGCAGGTCAATGGCGTTGTCGCGGCAGGCAATACCCTGCACCACGCCTTATGCAGCCATTTGGCCTGAGACCGGCGTTTTTTAACAGAATCTTTTGCCAAACACGCTATGACAGCACAGATGAACCGCCATCGCACAACTTGCAGCGGACGGGCACAAGGCTTAGTTTGCCGCTACGTCCCGATCCCGACCACCCGACCCCGTTAAGGAGAAACCGATGCCCCAACGCCTGCACCTTGTTTTTGGCGGCGAATTGACCAGCCCCGGCGCGACCGAGTTCAAGGATTTGGACAATGTGCATATTGTCGGCCTGTTCCCCGATTACGCCAGCGCCTATCGCGCATGGAAGGCCGAAGCCCAGCGCACCGTGGATGACGCACATATGCGCTATTTCATCTCGCATCTGCACCGGATGCTGGACGAACAATCAGAAGCCTCTCCGACACAGGCGATCGGATGATGCTGGGCGCCTTGGTCAAGGCGCCTGCCTACAGCGAGCGATCGCAGGCCGGCACGGGAATGGCCCGGTCAGCCTTACAGCGCGCGCCAAGCACAAGGCACTGCTGATAACATGATCCGGCCAGCGGGTGATATCGTCTGGGGGCATGCCACCTCGGAAACGCGGGCCGCCACCCTGACCCAGATCGCCACGCGGCTGCGCAGCCAAAGGCCGGATCTGCATCTGTTGCTGACCCTGCCGCCTGACCTGCCCCAGCCTGATATCAAGCGGCCTTTCATCACCGTTCTCACCGTGCCGGATGAAACACCGCCAGACATCGCCGCCTTCCTGGACCAATGGTCCCCTGATCTGTGCCTGTGGACCGGGGGCACCCTGCGGCATATGCTGATCAACCAGACCGCCGCCCGCAACATCCCGATGTTCCTGATTGATGCCGATGAGGCCGGATTTACCCCAGCGCGCTGGCGCTGGCTGCCGGACCCAACCCTCGGCACCTTGCGCCAGTTTCGCCAAGTGCTGGCCAGCACTGCAAATTCAGCCGCCAAACTGCTGAAACTGGGGGTGGCGGCACAAGATATCACCATCACCGGCCCCTTGATGGAAGGCACAGCCGCCCTGCCCTGCAACGAGGCGGCCCGCGATCTGATGGCGCGCATCCTTGACGGGCGCCCGCTATGGCTTGCTGCGATGGTGCAACCCGCCGAAGTGCCCGCCGTTGTTGCAGCACATCGCACCGCCCTGCGCAGCGCCCATCGCCGCCTGCTGATTCTGGTCCCCGATGATATCACACAAGGCCCCGCGATCACTGCAACGCTGCGCGACGAAGGCTGGCGCGTCGCGCATTGGGGCATGGGCGAACATCCCGATGAGGGCAGCCAGATCCTTGTCGCCGATACCCGCGACGAAATGGGTCTGTGGTACCGCCTTGCCCCCATGACCTTCATGGCCAGTTCGCTGGAACCCGGATATGGCGGGCAGGATCCCTTTGAGCCAGCTGGCCTTGGTTCTGCCATCCTCTATGGGCCGAATGTCTCGCGCCACCGCACAACCTATGCGAGGCTGGCCGATGCCGGGGCTGCCCGCATGGTGCGCGATGCAGATACGCTGGCCGCCGCCGTGACCTTGCTCACGGCACCGGATCAGGCCGCGGCCATGGCCCATGCCGCATGGGATGTCACAACAGCCGGGGCAGAGGTGACAGATACGGTGCTCGAACTGATTCAAGATACGCTGGATCGACAGGCGGCGATGTGATGCGCGCGCCCGGCTTCTGGTTCACACCGCCGCAATCACCCGCCCTTGCGGCGCGCCTGCTCAGCCCGCTGGGCCGGCTCTATGCCCGCGGCACAGCCCGCAGACTGGCGCAAGGCACAGCCCGGCGCGTTGATGTGCCGGTCATCTGCGTGGGCAATCTGAACGCAGGCGGCACCGGCAAAACACCCACGGTGATCGAACTGGTCCAACTGGCGCGCAGTCTGCATCTGGAACCGCATATCGTGTCGCGGGGGTATGGCGGTGACCTTGAGGGCCCTGTTGAAGTGGACCCGAGGCAGCATCGCGCCGCGCAAACGGGGGATGAACCACTGCTGCTGGCGGCCTTCGCCCGCACATGGATCGCACGGGACCGTGCCGCTGGCGCGCTGGCTGCCTGCGCCGCCGGGGCCGATATGATCCTGCTGGATGACGGGTTTCAGGATCCGGCGCTGCACAAGGATCTGTCCGTCATTGTGGTGGATGCCGCCAAGGGCTTTGGCAATGGCCGCTGCCTGCCAGCCGGGCCGCTGCGCGAGCCGGTCCAGACCGGATTGGCGCGCGCTGATCTGCTGCTGTCGATTGGCACAGCTTCGGCCCAAGCGGCGTTTGCCGCGCAATGGGGCCAGCTGATCACGGTCCCTCACCTGACCGGCCGGCTGGAACCCCTGCAAACCGGCATGATCTGGACCGATACGCCCTTTCTGGCTTTTGCAGGCATCGGCCATCCGGAAAAGTTCTTTGCCACACTGCGCAGTCTGGGCGCCAACCTGATCCGCGCCGAGGCGCTGGAGGACCACCAACCGCTCACCCCTGCCTTGCTGGCAAGGCTGGAGCATGAGGCGAAACTGCGCGGCGCGCAGCTTGTGACAACAGAAAAAGACGCCGTACGCCTGCCCTATGCCTTCCGGCAAAAGGTCATCACCCTGCCGGTCCGGCTGATGCTGGACCAACCCGATATGCTGCGCGACCGTCTTCAGTCCTTGCGGACCTCATCCGGATAACCCCGCAACCGCAGACACAACAACGTCAGCTGCCACATGCCGTATTCCCCGCAGATTTCATATTACGATCATGATAGGCGAACATATCCGCAAAGCCACAGCCACTGGCCCATTTCCCATCGCGTGTCGCGATACATTTCTCGGCACCGATATAAGGCCCCTTGGTGCACATGATCTGGACCGAACTGCCATTATTCTGCAGCACCCGAAAACAGGTATCGGATGAAAAACACGACGCATTCGGGTTGTAGGCAACAGGCGCACGCGGGCGCGCGGCAGCCTCTTGGCGCGCTTGCTCGCGTCTCGCGCGGCTTTGTTGCGCTCTGGCTTGGGTAATGTGGTCAAAGCTCCAATCCGTTTTGCCCGCAACCTGATCGACAGCAACACAAGCCGCATCAGGCCGCGTTCTCGGGCCACTGGTGCGGGGCGGGGCATTCTTGCCCCGGTCAATATGCCAATGCACCGTCCGAGGGCCAAAAACCGCGTTTGAAAACAGATGCCTGTCCATCACAAGTCTGGAGCCTGACATATGGTATGAAACGCCATACCGCCCATCCACCATACGATACGCCCCAGAGCCTGACTGCTCACTATGGGTTTCGCGCACGATGCTTTCGGCCTCGGCTTTCGACGTCGCAAACCCGACAATATGGTAGCATTTACCAAAAGCGGCCTCGAACTCCTGCTCAGACGGACAGGCCGGAAGCCGTCGCCCCGACAAGCCGTCAGTCGCCCCGCATTTCTGCGGGCGCCGCAATATCGCTGCTTGCGCCGCCGTCACTCCACCCTGTTGTGACGACACAGCACGCGCCGAAGGTGACGATGTCTGAGAAGGGGGCACATCTTCAAGATTGCGCGCAGAGACGGCAATAAAAGCCGCCAGATCTAGGGTCCGTGGACATTCAGGATTCCCAACCTGCCTGATTTCTGATTCAAG
>JBLRWJ010000050.1:0-18508 GCA_047921315.1 Rhodobacterales bacterium
CTGGCATCTCGCAGCTACCATCATCGCCTCACGATGAATGTCCACAGGCCCTAGCCGAGGCCACATCATGGCCAGCCATTGCGTGTGCTCGAGGTTGTCGTCGTAGTGCTCGAAGGCGGAGCGCGTATTGTATGGGGGGTCGATATAGATGCACTTCACTCGACCTGCATAGAAGGGCAGCAGCGCCTTCAGCGCTTCCAGGTTGTCGCCTTGGATCAGCATGTTGCCCGCGCCACCGTCGCCCGCCGACAAATCAGGGACTTCCTCCAGCAGGCGATAGGGCACGTGCTGCGCCGTGCGGATGTCCTCGTCCCGTGTCAGCCAGTTCAATATCGGCATGCGCTACCGCTCGTCCTCTCGTCTCTTGCCGGAGGGTTCCACGGTCGTGCCAGTCAGCCGCTGTTACTCCTCGACCGCAAGGACGACGACCACCGGCCGCCCATGCTTCTCGACGACCACCGGTACGGCCCGCGCTTCGTCGATCAACTGGCCGAAGTGATGCTTGGCCTCACGGGCAGACACGGCCTTCATGGGCCCCTCCCTGATTTGTGGTCAGAATGGTCACAATGAACGGATGAGGTCAACGACCCACGGCACTGCCACTTTCACATCGGGGAGTTCGACGCCGGCGGCATTTCGACCGGATGGAACCGGGATCGGAGTCCGCGCAGACATAGACAAAAGTGGCTTATAGAACAGATGCTTGAAAGCTTTTCACCAAAACTGCGCAGTCAACAGGTCCGGAGAATATCGGCCCGGAGAGACCGCTTTCGGGAGGCTTGGCGGCATGGCCAGTGCTCAGCCCCTTCCACACAACCCTCGAAAACAACGCAAAAATCCGGCCGCGGCCTGATCGGGAGAACGCTTTCGCGAGGGCAAGTGGCGGAGAGACAGGGATTCGAACCCTGGGTCGGCTTGCACCGACAACGGTTTTCGAGACCGCCGCATTCGACCACTCTGCCACCTCTCCGTGGGGGTCTGGTGGCCGCGTTTAATCCGTCCTGTCGCGGGTGGCAAGGGGGGTTTTGGGGTTTATCTGCCCTTGCCGTTGCGCTGGGTCTTTGCGCAGGCTGTGATCGTATTTGGGCAAATGCCGCTGGCCAGGCTGCGTGTTCCTGACAAGACCGGGGCGGGATCACCTGCTTTTGCATTGTCAGCGCGCCGAAATGGCTTAGGCTTTACCCTAACGCGGCCACCGCCCGATGATACCGTTACTGACCCGGACATGTCCTGCGCAGGCGCCGTGTAGTGCCAGATCCGTACCACCGCGTTTTTGAGACCGCGTTTCCGACACCGCGTTTTGATATAAGGACTTCCCCAAAATGTCTTTCATCGCTTTGATCCGGCATGACCTTGCCCCATCCTCCCGGTCTTTGATGCGCCTGCCGCTGATCTGCGTTGCGGCGCTGATGGTTTGGCTGCTGGCAACCTTTGCCGCATTGGCGCAGGGCGATCGGGTCTCGGATCAGGCGCGACTCAAGGCGTTCTTATCGGTCACCGGCTTTGATACCGCGCTGGACTCCATCGCGCTGTCGGCCGGGGATGCGCCGCTGATGCTGGGCCGTGATGCCAGCGAATTTGGCGCGGACTGGTCGCGCACCGTGGCCGATGTGTTTGACGCCGATCTGATGCGTGATCTGGCGCTGGATATTCTGGACCGCGCCCTGACCGAGGATTTGCTGACCCATGCGGTTGATTTCTATGCCTCTGATCTGGGGCAGCGGTTGGTTGCGGTGGAAAACGCCGCCCATATGGCCGATGATAGCGATATCGCCCGCGAACAGGGGGGCCGGATCATCGCTGATTTGCTGCGCGAGGGCGCGCCGCGCCTGACCATCCTGCAACGTATGGGGCCAGCGATTGACCCCGATGACAGTGCGGTGCGCGCCGTGGAGGAGATTCAACTTCGCTTTTTGCTCAGCGCCTCCGCGGCCGGTGTTGTGGCGATGGAGCTGGACGAGCCAAGCCTGCGCGCCGTGATCGCAGATCAGCGCAATGCCCTGCGTCTGGCGATGCGCGAATCCGGTCTGGCGCAATCGGCCTATGTGTATCGCAGCTTCAGCGATGCAGAGCTTGAAACCTATGTGGCGGCGTTGGAGCATCCCGTCATGCAACGAGTCTATGAGTTGATGAATGCGATACAATACGAAATCATGGCCAACCGGTTTGAAGTGCTGGCCCGGCGCATGGCCGATCTGCATCCGGGAGAGGAGTTGTAACATGGGGTCGCGCGGCGCGTTGCGGGCGCTGACGCGCGCCGCTCTGTTGGCAATGGTGATGCCTGTGATGCTGATGATGGCACCGCTACCGGCCACCTCGCTGCCCCCCTCGGCCGCGCAGGCGGATCAGGCGACCAATCAGGATCGCGTCCTGGCCTTGCTGCAGGCTCTTGCACTGGATGAGGTTATTGCGATCATGCGCGAGGAAGGGCTGGCCTATGGCAAGGAACTGGGCGCTGACATGCTGTCCGGCGGTGGCGGGGCCACTTGGGACATGGCGGTGGATCGTATCTATGATGTGGACAGAATGCGCCGGATGGTGCGCGACAGGTTTGTTGCGCGTTTCGGGCAGACCGATCCCGACCCGCTGATCGCCTTTTTCCAGACCGAAACCGGCCGGCAGATCATCGCCTTGGAGGTTGCGGCGCGGCGCGCCTTTATGGATGACACCGTCGAAGAGGCCGCGCGCGATGCGTTCCGCGCCATTGAACCGGATCTGAGCGCGGACAGCCCGCGTGGCCTCAGCCCGCATTTATCCGCGATCGAGGCCTATATAAATGCCAATGACCTGATCGGGTTCAACGTGATGGGGGCGATGAATGCCAATCGCCTTTTCTATCGCGGCTTGGTGGATGGCGGCGCGCTCGAGATGTCGGAGGCCGATATCATGGCGGATATGCGCAACCAGCTTCCCGAAACAGAATACGAGACCCGCGAATGGATCTATGCGTTCCTGATGCTGGCCTATGCGCCGCTGGATGCAGCCCAGATCAACGCCTATGCCGATCTATCATTAACCCCGCAAGGACGCGCCATGAACAGCGCGCTGTTTGACGCGTTCGATGTGATGTATGGTGAGGTGTCCCGCGCCCTTGGCTTGGCCATCGCCGGACACATGCTGAGCGAGGATCTTTGATCCGCCAACAGGCGCGCCGCACAGGGTGATGACGTGCGCGCCCCAAAGGTTTAGGCTTATCGGGGCTGGCCGAACAGGGCAGGGCCGTGCATATCCTGCTTGACTTCCCGGCCCATGCACCCGATAAGCCCGCATCTCGGAAGGGGCATTCTGTCCTTGCCGTGAGGCTGATTCACACATCGCCCGCATGGGCGCGCTGTTCGAGGTGGCACATCGTCTTGTCCTTGCGGGGCAAAACAATGCCAAAACACCCGCAAGGGGACCACAGAACGCGGTAGACAAAGGAAGACATACAATGTTCGCGGTTCTGAAAACCGGCGGCAAACAGTACAAAGTCCAGGCCGGCGATACGCTGCGCGTGGAAAAACTGGCCGCTGACGCAGGTGAGACTGTTCAATTCAACGACGTGCTGATGCTGTGCGGCGATACCACCGTTCTGGGCGCGCCCATGGTGGCAGGCGCTGCGGTTCAGGCCGAAGTGATCGACCAGATCAAAGGCGACAAAGTCATCAATTTTGTCAAGCGTCGCCGCAAACACGGCTCGCAGCGCACAAAAGGGCACCGTCAAAAGCTGACGCTGGTCCGGATCACCGAAATTCTGGCCTCCGGCGCTGAGGCCACCGGCGTGAAAACCGCCACCGGCACCGCCCCGAAAGTGACCGAAGCCGAGGCAGCCCCCGCCAAGAAGGCCACCAAGGCCAAAGCGCCTGCAAAGGCCGCTGATGGTGAGACTGCTGCAAAACCGAAACGTGCCGCCTCCAAAGCGGCCGAGCCCAAGGAGTAATCCCCCATGGCACACAAGAAAGCAGGCGGTTCTTCCCGCAACGGTCGCGACTCCGACGGTCGGCGCCTTGGCGTCAAGCTGTTCGGTGGTCAGGCCGCAATCCCCGGAAACATCATCGTGCGCCAGCGCGGGACAAAGTTCTGGCCGGGTGAAGGCGTGGGCCTTGGCCGCGACCACACGATCTTTGCCACTGTTGACGGCAAGGTCACATTCCACAAAGGTCTGAAAGGCCGCACCTTTATTTCGGTTCTGCCAGTGGCTGAGGCCGCGGAATAAGCCGTTCTACAGGTGACACAGATCACAGGGATCGGCGGAAAAGCCGGTCCCTTTTGCATTCAGAGGCCCATGTGACAGCCTGTTCCGGGGCAGATGTGGCCAAAAAAGCGGCCAGGTTTGTCATGTAATTGCCACCGGGGCATGAAATGATCACCCAGCCCGGAACCCTGCGCGCGCGGCCCTCTCACTGCGTGGGTCGTCTGTCCGGATATAACCGGGCGCCTGTGGTGATGCATGTGGCTGCAAGGATGACACCATCCTTGCAGCGCGTTACGTCTGAAACGCTTTAGAGGAGAGAGCGGATGATGATCGACCCGATTTATGCCCAGCCTGTGATTGATGCCGGCAGGTTTACCCTGCGTCCGGTTCTGTTGTCAGACAAGGGGCTGATCGAAATGCACGGGGCCGATCCGCGCGTGGCGTTGAACACAAGGTCGATCCCGCATCCGCTGCCGCCCGGGGCAACGGATGCTTTCGTTGCACGCGCCACGGCACCGGGGCGCAGCGAAGACACGTGGGTGATGGATGGCAGCGCGCAGGGCGGTGCCGAGGTGATGGGGCTGATCAGTCTGGACCGGATGGATCGCGATCAATCCGAGGTGGGCTATTGGGTGGCGCCCGCCTATTGGAACACGGGCGTGGCCTCGGCTGCGGTCTCTGCGCTGGTTGCGGCAAATCCGCAATCAAGCCGCACAATGTTTGCCGAGGTGTTTCAGGATAACACGGCCTCGGCAAGGGTTCTCACCAATTGCGGGTTCGAGTATCTGGGCGATGCTGAAACCTTCAGTGTCGCGCGCAATGCAAAAGTCGCGACATGGACATATAGTCGGAAACTGGATTGAGCAGGGCAGCCGCTTTGCGATAGGGGAAAGACCATGAAATTTCTTGATCTCGCAAAGGTCTATATCCGGTCCGGTTCGGGCGGTGGCGGGGCTGTCAGCTTCCGCCGCGAGAAGTTTATCGAATATGGTGGCCCCGATGGCGGTGATGGCGGCGGCGGCGGTTCGGTCTGGGTCGAGGCGGTGGACGGTCTGAACACGCTGATCGATTTCCGCTATCAGCAGCATTTCTTTGCGCAGAACGGCCAGCCCGGCATGGGGCGCCAGCGCACCGGCAAGGATGGCGACGATATCGTGCTGCGCGTGCCTGTGGGCACCGAAATCCTTGACGAGGATGAAGACACCGTGCTGGCTGATATGACCGAACTGGGCCAGCGCGTGCTGCTGGCGCGCGGCGGCAATGGCGGCTGGGGCAACCTGCATTTCAAAACCTCGACCAATCAGGCCCCGCGCCGCGCCAATCCGGGGCAGGAGGGCGTGGAGCGCACGATCTGGCTGCGCCTCAAGCTGATCGCCGATGCCGGGCTCTTGGGCATGCCCAATGCGGGAAAATCCACCTTTCTGGCCGCTGTCTCCAATGCGCGGCCCAAAATCGCGGATTATCCCTTTACCACGCTGCATCCCAATCTGGGCGTTGTTGGCATCGACAATGCTGAATTTGTCATGGCCGATATCCCCGGTCTGATCGCGGGCGCGTCCGAGGGCAGGGGGCTGGGTGACCGTTTCCTTGGCCATGTGGAGCGTTGCGCGGTGCTGTTGCATCTGGTCGATGGTACCTCGGAAACGCTGGACGCAGATTATCGCGCCATCATCAACGAACTTGAACTCTATGGCGGCGATCTGGCCGATAAGCCGCGTGTGACCGCGCTCAACAAGATCGACGCGCTGGATGATGACGAACGCAGGGCCGCCCGCGCCCGGCTGGAGGCCGAGGTGGGCGGGCCGGTCATGATGCTGTCAGGTGTGACAGGCGAAGGCGTGCCAGAGGTGCTGCGCGCCGTGCGGGCCCAGATCACCGAGGACCGTCTGCGTCTGAAACAATCCAGTGCGGAAGAGGACGCGCCATGGCGTCCCTGACCAACCTGAGCGACATTCCAGATCAGGACCAGTCCGCAACAGGCTTGCGCCTGTCCGATGCGCGCCGCGTGGTGGTCAAGATCGGCTCGGCCCTGTTGGTGGATCGCGGCAGCGGGCTGTTGCGTCAGAACTGGCTGGCCGCATTGGCATGCGATGTTGTCTGGCTCAAATCACTGGGCAAGGATGTGATCCTTGTCTCCTCAGGTTCGATCGCGCTGGGGCGCGGCGTGCTTGGCCTGCCAGCTACCACTCTGGCGCTGGAACAATCACAGGCCGCCGCCGCTGTGGGCCAGATCCGGCTGGCGCGCGCCTATGAAGAGGTGCTGGCCCCGCATGGTATCACCACCGGACAGATTCTGGTCACGCTGGAGGATAGCACGGATCGCCGCCGCTACCTCAATTCCCGCGCCACGATGGAGATTCTCCTTGGGCTGGGCGTGGTGCCCATCGTGAACGAGAATGACACCGTGGCCACGGATGAAATCCGCTATGGTGACAATGACAGGCTGGCCGCACAGGTCGCCGTGACCCTCGGCGCAGATCAGTTGATCCTGCTGTCGGATGTCGATGGCTTCTACTCGGCCAACCCGCAACAGGATGCCCATGCCCATCATTTCCCTGTGATTTCCCGCATCACCCCCCAGATCGAGGCGATGGCCGGCGATGCCGGATCGGGCCTGTCCAAGGGCGGTATGAAAACCAAACTGATGGCCGCCAAAACCGCCACCGCCGCAGGCTGCGCCATGGCCATCACCGAAGGCTCGGTCGATCGCCCGTTATACGCGCTTGAACAGGGCGCGCGCGCCACATGGTTCACCGCATTGGATGATCCGCAAACCGCGCGCAAACGCTGGATCGCGGCAATGAAACCACGCGGCGAGGTCACATTGGATGCCGGGGCCGCCCGCGCCTTGGCCAGCGGCAAAAGCCTGCTGCCCGCCGGTGTCACCTCGGTCTCGGGTCGGTTCGGACGCGGTGATCCGGTTGCGATCCTTGGTCCCGATGGCAGGGGTTTGGGGCAGGGGTTGATCCGCTATACCGCGCAAGAGGCCGCGCTGATCCTTGGCCATCGCAGCGCCATGATCGAATCCCTTCTGGGATATCCGGCCCGCGCCGCACTGATCCATCGTGACGATATGGCGCTGTAATTGCCGCTTCTTCTTGCCTGAAATATCCCCGCCGGAGGCATCCGGCCTTGCCACGGACCAAGAACAGATGACACAAGCCACCGAAATTGCAGCTGGAACCGACCTTGCGACCCGGATGGAGGCGATTGGCCAACGCGCGCGTGCGGCTGCCGCCATGCTTGCCTTTGCCCCGGCCGAGGCCAGGGCGCGGGCGCTTGACGCTGCGGCGGATGCGATTGTCGAACAGGCGGGGACGATCCTTGCCGCCAATGCGCGTGATCTGGACTATGGCCGCGAAAAGGGGCTGAGCCCGGCGATGATGGATCGTCTGATGCTGGACAGCCCGCGCATCCACGCCATCGCGCAGGGGTTGCGGGCTGTGGCCGCGCAGGATGATCCGGTCGGCCGCGTTCTGGCCGAATGGGACCGTCCCAATGGCCTGCATATCCGCCGTGTCAGCACGCCTTTGGGCGTGATCGGCGTGATTTATGAAAGCCGCCCCAATGTGACAGCGGATGCAGGCGCGCTTTGCCTCAAGGCTGGCAATGCGGTGATCTTGCGTGGCGGGTCGGAAAGCTTCCATTCTTCCGGCGCGATTCATGCCTGCCTGGTGGCAGGGCTACGCGCCAGCGGTCTGCCCGAGGATGCGATCCAGCTGGTGCCCACGCGTGACCGCGAAGCGGTCTTGGCGATGTTGCGGATGACCGAATGGATTGATGTGATCGTGCCACGCGGCGGCAAGGGTCTGGTGGGGCTTGTGCAACGCGAGGCGCGCGTGCCGGTTTTTGCCCATCTTGAGGGGATCGTGCATATCTATGTCGATGCGGCAGCCGATCCCGCGCTGGCGCGCCGCGTTGTGCTGAATGCCAAGACGCGCCGCACGGGGATCTGTGGGGCGGCGGAATGTCTTTTGATCCACCGTGATATCGCCGCAACCCTTGGCGCCGATCTCATCCGGGATCTGCTGGCCGCCGGGGTGGAGGTGCGCGCGGATGACAATTTGCCGGCAATCCCCGGAGCAGGGCGCGCCACACAGGCCGATTGGGGCTGCGAATATCTCGACAGTATCATCGCCGCCCGTGTGGTGGATGATATCGACGCGGCCATCGCGCATATCCGGCACTATGGCTCCAACCACACCGATTGTATCCTGACCGAGGACGCACAGGCCGTGGCGCGGTTTTTCGAGCGGTTGGACAGTGCGATCCTGATGCATAATTCATCCACCCAATTCGCCGATGGGGGCGAGTTTGGGATGGGGGCGGAAATTGGTATCGCGACCGGAAAACTCCATGCGCGTGGGCCGGTTGGGGCAGAGCAATTGACCAGTTTCAAATATCTGGTCACCAGCGCCGGCGCCATCCGGTCCTGACGGCATCTGCCGGAACAGGGCGCGGCGCGGCTGTCAGAACCGCATCACGATATCGGCCTCGGTCAGCCTGAGGCTGATCTGGCGCGCCTCATCCGCCAGCAGGCTCGGCAGCAAGGCAAATTGCACCTGCGCGGGCGTTATCTCGGTGATTGCGTCGGGTGCTTGAAGACTGGCCCAGAGGTCCGGCATCTGGCGCATGCGGTCTGCGGCACCTGTCAATTCCCATTGTCCGGCTTCCCGCGTGACGGTGATTTGCCCGCCAAAAGGCATCGCGGTTTCAAAACATTGCAGCGCCAGAAAGACCAGCCGCACCTCATCGCGCGGCACAGGATCCAGCGGTCCCCAATCAACGCTGACCCGCGCCCCCACCGCGCCATCCTTGAGAATACTGATAATCTCTGGCCGGCCCATCGATTGTTTGGTCGAGGCAAGGCCATAGGCCACGCGAAAGAACCGGATACGCGCATTTGCATTCCCGACACTTTCAGTTACCAGCGCCACTTCGGGCGTCAGCGTGCTGCCGGACATCTGCATGAGTTCCAGACCATTCGTGATCGCCCCGATCGGGCTGATCAGATCATGGCAGATACGCGAGCCTATCAAGGCCGCCAGATTATGCGTAACGTGGCCCAAGACGATCTCCGATATGAGGTGAGAATATGAGTGATCTGAATGCGATTCTGGAACCGGGCATGCTGGTGCGGCACCCGGAACAGCCAGATTGGGGTGTGGGGCAGGTGCAATCCAACAGCGGTGGCAAAATCACCGTAAACTTTCCCGAGGCAGGTAAGATCGTCATCGATGGCTCCCGTATCTTCCTGCTGCCAGTCTTTGATCCTTCAAAGTAGTTAAGAAAGTATTATTACAGCGCAATAAAAAGACTACTTTGGATCATCTTTTTTAACCGGGATGGGCTAAAATGCCCGTTTCTTGTGATCAGGGTCATAATGCGCTGCATGTTGCCTTCCTTTCGGTGCTTTCTTAGAAACGGGCAACGCCCCTTGACCGGATGCCGCAGAATGAGCCAGCCCGAACCGCAATATGGCGTCCGACTTGCCCGCAGCGCGGATGATCTGCGCGCGGCACAGCGCCTGCGCTACGCCGTCTTTGTGCAGGAACTGGGCGCAGGCGGTGCGATGGTTGATCATGACAACCGCCTTGAGCAGGACCGCTTTGATCCTTACTTTGATCATCTGCTATTGATTGATGACAACCTAGCCGCCCCTGATCATGTGGTGGGCGTGTACCGTTTGCTACGGCAGGATCAGGCCAAGCGCGCCGGACAATTCTATTCCGAGGACGAGTATGACCTAAGCGTGCTACAGGCCAGCGGCCGCCCCCTGCTGGAACTGGGGCGGTCCTGTCTGCATCCTGCCTATCGGGGCGGGATCGGGATGTATCACCTGTGGCAGGGCTTGGCCGCTTATGTCGAAGAACACGGGATTGAAATTCTGTTCGGCGTCGCCAGCTTTCACGGCACGGATGTTGACGCGCTGGCCGCGCCTTTGTCACTGCTGCATCACCGTCATCTTGCGCCGCCTGACCTGCGCGTGACCGCCCGCGCATCCGGCGCGGCCGCGATGAACCGCATCGCGCCAGAGGCGTTGGACAGGCGCGCCGCCATGTTGGCCGTGCCTGCCTTGATCAAGGCCTATCTGCGTCTGGGTGGTTTTGTCGGGCAGGATGCCTTTGTGGATCACGCCTTCAACACCACGGATGTATGCCTGATCCTTGATGTCGCGCGCATGAATGACAGCCAGCGCGCGATCTACACCCGTCCGGTGCGCGGATGAGTGCAACATGGACGCCACCGCCCGCGCCCCCCGCTGCGCAATTCTCTCTGGCCGATTGGCTGCGCCTTCTGCTGCGGGGCGCGGTTCTGGGCAGCATCACCTTTGGCGGCCTCATCGTGATGCTGGCGCTGCGCCTGATCGAACGCCCGCTTTTTGGCATGAATCGCCCGGTGACACCCTATCTGACACAAGCGGTCTGCCGGGCGGCCTTTGTGATCCTTGGCATGGGCTATGTTGTGCGCGGCACCCGGATGGAAGAGCGCGGCGCGGTGGTGGCAAACCATGTGTCATGGTTGGATATTTTCGCGCTGAACGCCCGCAAGCGGGTGTATTTCGTCTCAAAATCCGAAGTGGCACGCTGGCCCGGTATCGGCTGGCTGGCACGTGCCACCGGAACAGTGTTCATCAACCGCGATCCGCGTGATGCGCGCCGTCAACAGGCGTTGTTCGAGGACCGGCTTTTGGCCGGGCATAAGCTGCTGTTTTTTCCCGAAGGCACATCAACCGATGGCTCGGTTGTTTTACCTTTCAAATCAACGCTGTTTCAGGCGTTCTTCTCTGATGATCTGAAGCATCGCACCTTTATTCAACCCGTCACCCTGATCTACCATGCCCCGGAGGGGGCGCCGGCGCAGTTTTATGGCTGGTGGGGGGACATGGCCTTTGGGCCGCATCTGATGAGTGTTCTGGCCGCGCGGCGCAACGGTTGCGTTGAGGTGATCTATCACCGGCCTGTGCGCGTTGACAGTTTTCCCAACAGAAAGTCACTGGCAACCCATCTGGAACTGACCGTGCGCGCCGGTTTGTTGCATGGGGCCGCACAGGATTAGGCCAAGCCCTTTCCGGCAGACCTGCCCCAGCGTGGCCCCTTTGATACCTTGCGCCAGACCTGTTCAGACCTGCATCAGCGCGGCCAGCCGCGCCAATTCTGCTGCGGGATTGTCTGCCGCCCAGATTTCATCGCCAAAGGCGATAAAATCGGTGATCGGGCTTAGCGCGCGGATCAGGTCGGCGTTCAGCGCCCCTTCAGCCACAACAGGCACTTCGATGATCTCGGACCACCATTCAAACACATCCAACCCGACCTGTGTGCCATCGCCCAAGGGGCTTTGACCCACGGGGCCGAAACTGATGTAATCCGCGCCAGCCTCTCCCGCAGTCATCCCTTCATGACGGTTGGCACCGCAAAAGGCACCGACAATCGCATCAGGGCCAAGATCCTTGCGGACCTTGCGGACAGACCGTGCGCCATCGGTCAGATGCACACCGTCCAGCCCCAGCCGCTCAACCATCAGGATATGGCTTTCGATCACCAAGGCGACATCGCGCGCATGGGTCACCTCGCGCAGCGCATCGGCGGCGCGGGCGATCATGTCTTCGTCTTTGCCAGCCAGCGCCAGCCGGACACAGGCCACCTGCTGCGCGTCTAGCACCTGTGCCAACTGATCCGGAAATACATCCAGATCAAAGGCAGGCGGGGTGATCAGGTAAATCTGCGGTTGCTGCGGGGCGTCAGGCATATCGGCCATGCGGATCAGACTCCTTGAATGTCATGGGCGTGTCATAGCGGGGATTTTTCGCTTTGACCATTGCCCAGCACAGCCATAGATGCCCGATCAGGCAAGCGGTGGCTGTGCTATGCGCTTGGATTATCCAAAGGCTTGGCGTATCAGACGCCAGCCTGACCGGAGAGCGAGATGCCCAGCCTGAGACCGCAACCGACATTCGTGCTTGTGCGCCCCCAGATGGGCGAGAATATCGGCGCGGCCGCCCGTGCCATGTGGAATTTCGGCTTGGACCGGATGCGCGTGGTTGGCCCGCGTGACGGTTGGCCCAACAGCCGTGCGGTGGCCATGGCCAGCGGGGCAGGCCGTCTGCTGGATGAGGCGGTCTTGCATGATGATCTGCCCGCCGCCCTGGCCGATACGACATTTACATTTGCCACCACAGCGCGGGTGCGCGGCCTGACCAAGCCGGTCTTCAGCCCGGAACGCGCCATGCAACGCGCCGCCGAGATGATTGCCGCAGGGGAAAAGGTGGCGGTTCTGTTCGGACCGGAACGCGCCGGTCTGGAGAATGAGGATGTGGCGCAGGCCAATGCCATCATCTCGGTGCCGGTCAACCCCGATTTTCCCAGCCTCAATCTGGCGCAATGCGTGCTGCTGACCGCCTATGAATGGCAGCGCCAGACCGGGCAGGTGACGCATGAGACAACGGATATGGGGCGTACGGATTGGGCCACCGGCACAGAGATTGACGCCCTTGCCCGCCATTATGAACAGCGCCTTGACGAGGCCGGCTTCTTTTTCCCCGATACCAAGGCAGACAGCATGAAAGTGAACCTGCGCAACCTGTGGAGCAGGATGCGCCTGACAGGGGCTGATGTGCAGATGTTGCATGGTATCCTGCGTCAAATGGTGCGCTGGAAAGAGCGCGGCTAGGTTCTGGACGCGGGGCCGCGCACGCCCTAGGTTCGCACCCGACAGGAGACGACGATGACCAAGAAACGTGCGATATTCGAAGAGGTTGGAACCGCGCAGCGCGAGATGCCTGCGGTGCAGGGCGGGATGATTGACAAGCCGTTATCAGGCGCACGCGGGGCGATCCGGATCTGGCTGATGGTGCTGTTTGCGCTGGTCTTTGTGATGATCGCAGTGGGCGGTCTGACGCGGCTGACCGATAGCGGCCTCAGCATCACGGAATGGGCGCCGCTGACAGGGGCGATTCCCCCGCTGACCGAGGCTGACTGGGAGGCCGAATTCGCTAAATACCAGCAAATCCCGCAGTTTCAGATCCAGAACCAATGGATGGAGTTGGATGATTTCAAATTCATCTATTGGTGGGAATGGGGTCATCGGCAGCTGGGGCGCGTGATCGGGCTGGTTTGGGGGCTTGGCTTTTTCGGCTTTTTGCTGGCACGGAAAATTCCCACAGGCTGGACCCCGCGTCTGCTCCTTCTTGGCGGGCTTGGCGGGTTGCAGGGCTTTATCGGCTGGTGGATGGTGGCCTCGGGCCTGACAGGCAGCATGACCAGCGTTGCCAGCTACCGTCTGGCGACCCATCTGGGGCTGGCCTTTGTCATTCTGGGCCTGATCGCATGGTTTGTTTTTCAGCTTGGCCGGACGGAGCGGGACCTGCTGCAAGCGCGCCGTGTCAAAGAAAGCAAGCTGTTTGGCCTCTCGACCGGCTTGATGCATTTTGCCTTTCTCCAGATCCTGCTGGGGGCTTTGGTGGCGGGGATTGATGCGGGCCGCTCCTATACGGATTGGCCGTTGATGGGCGGGCAGATCATCCCCCCTGACCCGTTCATGCTGGAACCGCTATGGACAAATTTCTTTGAAAATGCGGGCCTTGTGCAATTCATCCACCGGATCAGCGGCTATTTGTTGCTGGCCTTCGGCATCGTCGTCTGGCTGCGGGGCCGCAAAAGCGCCAATGCGGCCACGCGCATGGCGTTTCATATGGCCTTTGGCGTGTTGCTGGCGCAGGTCGTGCTGGGCGTTGTCACTGTGCTGCTGGCGGCCACATGGGAGGTCGCTATCCTGCATCAGGTGCTGGCGGTGATCTTGTGGGTCTTGATCATCCGGGCGCGCCATCTTTCGGCCTATCCGGTTGTCACATCCATTCGGGCAGGGGCGCGGGCATGAGCAAAGCGGCAGATGCCTATGCGGCGCTGATGGCCTTTCAACGCCAGACCTGCGCCTTGGGTCAGGTGGCCGGGCGTTTGGGCTGGGATCAGGAAACCATGATGCCACGCGGCGCGGCCGATCAGCGGGCCGAGGAAATGGCCGCAATGGAATCGGTCCTGCACGCACGGCGCACCGATCCACGGATCGCTGACTGGTTGGCGGCAATCGACAATGCTGCACCCGGTTCCGCAGAGCCGGACGCGGTGGCGCAGGCGCAATTGCGCCATATCCGCCGCAACTTTGACCGCGCCCGCAAAATGCCCGCCGATCTGGCCACGGAACTCGCCCGCCTGACCAGCCGCGCCCAAGGGCTGTGGGCCGAGGCGCGCGCCACCGAGGATGTGGCGGGCTTTGTCCCGGTGCTGGACCGGATCGTGACGCTGAAACGCGAGGAAGGGGCCGCGCTGGCGGCGGGCGGCGATGTCTACGACGCGCTGCTGGACGATTACGAGCCAGAGGCAAGCGCCGCCGATATTGACGCCATGTTCACCGCGATGCGCGCGCCCTTGGTCGCGCTGCGCGCCGCCGCCCTGTCACGCCCCGCCCCCAAAGCGGTGGAGGGAACATTCGATGCTGCGGCGCAGATGCAACTGGCGCAAATGCTGGCACAGACCTTTGGCTATGATTTTACCACCGGACGGTTGGACAAGGCCGTTCACCCCTTCTCCAGCGGGTCAGGGCGCGATGTCCGCATCACCACCCGCACCGCTGCGCATGATCCGTTCAATTGCATCTATTCGACGATCCATGAGGTCGGGCATGCCTGCTATGAACAAGGGATCGCGCCGGATTATGCGCTGACGCCGCTGGGGCAGGGCGTGTCGATGGGGGTGCATGAAAGCCAAAGCCGGATTTACGAAAACCAGATCGGCCGCAGCCGCGCCTTTACAGGCTGGCTGTTCGGCCAGATGCGCGATGCGTTTGGTAAGTTCGGCATCGCGGATGAGGATATGTTCTACGCCGCTGTGAACCGGCTGCAGGACGGCTATATCCGCACCGAGGCGGATGAGGTGCAATATAACCTGCATGTCATGCTGCGCTTTGATCTGGAACGTGCCCTGATCGCGGGCGATCTGGCGGTGCGCGATCTGGAAGCGGCTTGGAATGACCGGTTCAAGGCGGATTTCGGCTTTGCCGTGGACAAACCGTCCAACGGATGTTTGCAGGATGTGCATTGGTCTGTCGGGTTGTTTGGCTATTTCCCGACCTATAGTCTGGGCAATGTCTATGCCGGCTGCCTGCATCAGGCCATACGCGCGGCTTTGCCGGATCTGGATACCGATCTGGCGCGGGGCGATGTGTCCACTGCGACACAGTGGTTGCGTGATCATATGCAACAGCATGGCGGGCGCTATAAAGCACGCGATCTGATTGCGCGCGCCACCGGAATGACACCGGACGAGGCGCCATTGCTGACCTATCTGCAGGACAAATTTGGCGCGATCTACACCCTGTAAACTGCATCAGACCAGCGCCATGCGTTCAGAGCGTTCAGGATCAGGGAAGGGGCGATAGAGCGCGAACCGCGCCTGAGAGATCAATGTGTTCACCGCGCGGTAGAGGCTGGCAACATTGTCATCATGCCGCCCCAACATCCGGAAGGCCTGATCCAGTTGGGTCAGATCCAGCACCTCAATTTCCAGCCGGAAATCGCTATGGCAATCCGAGGCAAGATTGAGTTTGCGCCGCAACAACCGCCAGTCTTCGATCACCCCTTCCGATTTGAGATGTGACATCCATTGATCCACCGCATTGGCAAAGGCCAGCGCCTTGGCATCATCCTTCAGATCTATGGAACAGCTATACAGGTTCATGCGCCTCTCCCTTTTGCCATGCGTGACTGTCGCACAGGGCAGGTTACGGGGCAGTTAACGAAAAAAGGGGGGCTGTCTGCCCCCCTATACAAACCCTGCGGGTTTGACCCCCCGAGGATATTTTCCGCAAGAAGAAGGCAGAAAGCCTATTCTGCCTCTGGCGCCTCTGCTGCATCCTCATCGCCCTGATCCGCGATGCGTGCGACCGAGACGACAAATTCATTCTTGGCCGTGTTGAAGACCTTGACCCCGCCCGCAGAGCGGGAGCGGAACGAGATCCCGTCCACCGGCACACGGATTGACTGACCCTTGGAGGTGGCGAGCATCACCTGATCATCCAGTTCCACAGGGAACGATGCCACCAGAGCGCCACCGCGCATCGCCTTGTCCATGGCCGTGACACCCATGCCACCGCGCCCGCGCACAGGGTAATCATGGCTGGACGAGAGCTTGCCCGCGCCATTCGCGGTGATTGTGAGGATCAGGTTTTCAGCCGCAGACATTTCCGCATAGCGTTCTGTTGAGAAATTGGGATCTGCGGCGGCGTCTTCCTCATCGGATTCAGCCTCTGCATCATCGGCCAGACCGGCCATGGCGCGGCGCATTTTCAGATAGGCCGCGCGTTCCTCGGCTGTCGCCTCGAAATGGCGGATCACCGACATCGACACAACGCGGTCATCGCCTGACAGGCGGATGCCGCGCACCCCGGTGGAATCGCGGCCCTTGAACACGCGCACATCGGTGGTGGAGAAGCGGATGGCGCGGCCCGAATCTGTGACCAGCATCACATCATCATCGCCCGAACAGATGCGCGCATTCACCAGTTCCACGCCTTCGGGCAGTTTCATCGCGATCTTGCCGTTGCGCATGACATTGGTGAAATCCGACAGCGCGTTGCGGCGCACATCGCCCGCCGAGGTGGCGAAGACGATCTGCAGCTCAGCCCATTCGCTGTCAGGCCGGTCCACCGGCATGATGGCGGCAATCGACACGCCCACCGGGATAGGCAGGATATTGACGATCGCCTTGCCCTTGGATGTACGCCCGCCCAGCGGCAAGCGCCATGTCTTGAGCTTGTAAACCATGCCATCGGTGGTGAAGAACAACAGCTGGTCATGGGTATTGGCCACGAAAAGGGTGGTGACCACGTCCTCTTCCTTGGTCTGCATACCCGAAAGCCCCTTGCCACCGCGTTTTTGCGCGCGGAAATCGGCCAGAGGCGTGCGCTTGATGTAACCGCCGGAGGTGATGGTGACGACCATATCCTCGCGCTCGATCAGGTCTTCGTCTTCCATGTCACCGGACCAGTCCACGATCTCGGTGCGGCGGGGCACCGCGAACAGATCACGCACCTCGCGCAATTCGTCCGAGATGATGCCCATGATCCGTTCACGGCTGGCCAGAATTTCAAGATACTCGCGGATCTTCGCGGCAAGCTCCTGCAGCTCGTCCGTCACTTCCTTGACGCCAAGCTGTGTCAGACGCTGCAGGCGCAGTTCCAGAATGGCACGGGCCTGAATTTCCGACAGGTGATAGGTGCCATCCTCGTTTACCGTATGGGTGGGATCGTCGATCAGGCGGATATATTCGGCAATATCGCGGGCAGGCCATGCGCGCGTCATCAGACGTTCGCGGGCGTCCGCTGCATCGGCGGAGGCGCGGATGGTGGCCACGACCTCATCCACATTGGTGACAGCCACGGCCAGACCGCACAGGATATGGCTCCGCTCACGTGCTTTGCGCAGGTCATAGGCAGTGCGGCGGGCCACGACCTCTTCGCGGAACTCGATGAAACAGGTCAGGAAACGGCGCAGCGTCAACTGCTCTGGCCGGCCACCATTCAGCGCCAGCATGTTGCAGCCGAAATAGGTCTGCATCGGGGTAAAGCGGTAGAGCTGGTTCAGCACCACTTCGGGTGTGGCATCACGCTTGAGTTCGATCACCACGCGCACGCCGTTACGGTCGCTTTCGTCCTGCACGTGGCTGACGCCTTCGATCTTTTTGTCGCGCACCTGCTCGGCGATTTTTTCGATCATCGCGGCCTTGTTCACCTGATAGGGGATCTGCTCCACGATGATGGCATAGCGATCCTTGCGGATTTCCTCGACACGGGTTTTGGCGCGGATGATGACAGAGCCGCGCCCCTCAAGATAGGCTTTGCGCGCGCCCGAGCGGCCCAGCATCAGCGCCCCGGTGGGAAAATCAGGCCCCGGCACATATTCGATCAGGTCTTCCGTGGTCAGATCGGGGTTGTCGATCAGGGCCAGCGTGGCATTCACCACCTCGCCCAAGTTATGCGGCGGGATGTTCGTGGCCATGCCCACGGCGATCCCGCCAGCGCCATTGACCAGCATATTGGGAAAGCGCGCGGGCAGCACCGTGGGTTCACGGTCTTTACCGTCATAATTGTCCTGAAAATTCACCGTCTCGCGGTCAATATCGGCCAGCAGGAAGGCGGCGGGCTTGTCCATGCGCACTTCGGTGTAGCGCATGGCAGCGGCGTTATCACCATCCATGGAGCCGAAATTGCCCTGACCATCCAGCAATGGCAGCGACATCGAGAAATCCTGCGCCATCCGCACCAGCGCGTCATAGATCGCGG
>JBLRWJ010000051.1:0-10525 GCA_047921315.1 Rhodobacterales bacterium
CGCAACAGACCGGGCGGGGGCTGTTGCGCGCCCGGTCTGTTGCGCCTGTTCAAGCGCCGCCGCAAAGCGCGCAAGACCGCCAATAGCCATGCGGATCACACCCATCAATCGGAGGCAGGCAAATGACCCGGATCATGGAGGCCCGCGTGATCCACAAATCCTATGGTCGCGTCAGCGTGTTGGAGAATGTGGATTTCGATCTTGAGGAAAGCGAGGCCCATATCGCCACGGTCCGCGGGGCGGGCGCGCTGAGCTTCGATATCATTGAAGCGATGGCGCGTGCCGTAGATGATCTTTCGCGGCCGGCAGATCCGGGAACAGACCCGGATAGTGCCAAGCTGATCATTTATACATAGCGCACTTCTGGCCTGCGCAATGGGGTGATCTATACGCATAACCAGTCGCGCCGCCCGCTTTGGACCAGTGCGCAGACATGCGCCTTGCCGCGCGCAACGACAGGCGGGTGGCGGATTGGGATGTCAAGGTTGTCGATGCCCAAGGAAACCCGGTTGCGCCGGACACCAAGGGAGAGATCCTTGCCCGTGGTCTTTTGCTGTTTCGCGGCTATACCGATGCGGCGGCCACGCAAGAGGTCTTACGGATCAATCGCGGCGGGCTCAAGATCGCCTCGGCGGCGGTGGAAAACGTGCTGTATCGTCACCCCGATGTGCTGGAGGCGGCGGTGGTTGCCGTGCCCCATCCCGATCTGGGCGAAGATATTGCGGCCATGGTTGTGGCGCGTGAGGGTGTGGCCGGTGCAGCCCTTGCACGGGCGCTGCGCGACCTGTGCCGCAGTGCGCTGGCCGATTACGACGTGCCGCGCCACATTCTGTTCCGCGACAGCCTGCCGCGCAATCCGATAGGCAAAATCCTCAAGGCCGATCTGCACCGCGATGCGCAGGGGGCTGTTGCCGCGCAACGGTTGCCCTATGCTGCGCAACACTCTGATGCAAAGGACAGCCCATGACAGAAGACCGCAACGATACGACACCAACGCAACTGGTGTTTCCGCTGGCGGACCCGCCAGCATTTGGCGCGGTGGTTTCGGTGCGGGATGGCATCCTGTGGGCGCGGGTGCCTTTGCCCTATCAGCTGGATCATGTGAACCTTTACTTTCTGCGCGATGGTGATGGCTGGGCGGTGATTGATACTGGTATCCAGACAGAGGCCGCCATTGCCGCATGGGAGATGCTGCTGGATGGCCCCTTGAAAGGGGCGCGGCTGACGCGGGTGATCGTGACCCATTATCACCCGGATCACATCGGGCTGGCGGGTTGGCTTTGCCGCCGCTTTGACGCGCCTTTGCTGACCAGCCTGTCCACCTATATGAGCAGCAAGGTCATCTCGCTGGCGCATGACGAGAACGCCCTGCGTCAACATTTTGATTTCTACATCAGCCACGGCATGACCACCGAGGTGGCGGGCGTTGTCGCCATTCAGGGCACCGAATACCTGCAACGGGTCGCGGATCTGCCTCATAGGTTTCTGCGGCTTCTGATGCCCGACATTCTGGAAATCGGCGGGCGCAGTTTCAGGGTATTGAGCGGCGATGGCCACGCCGCCGAACAGATCATGCTTTATAACGAGGACGAAAAGCTGTTTTTTGCCGCCGATCAGGTGATCGAGAAAATCTCGCCCAATGTCAGCGTCTATGCCGCAGAGCCGCATGGTGACCCTTTGGGGCATTTTCTGCGCAGCCTCAGGATGTTGCGGGCCGAGATACCCGATGATGTGCTGGTCTTGCCGGGGCATCGCCGCCCGTTTGTCGGGTTGCATCAACGCTGCGCCGAACTTGAGGCGCATCACGAGGACCGCTGCGCTTTGATCCGCAACGCCTGCGCCCGCGCGCCGCAATCGGTGGCTGATCTGGTGCCTGCCCTGTTTCCAAGGCAGCTTGATCCGCACCAGATGAGCTTTGCCTTCACCGAAGCGCTGGCCCATGTGAACCACCTGATCCGGCGCACAGAGATTGCCGCGATCAAACAGGATGGGCGGGTGCTGCACATTGCGATCTGATCCCCCCTATGCGTTGAATGGGGTGATCCCGCCTTGACAGGAACGGGTGATGTTCAAGAAGGGCTGATGTGGATGGGGTGCCGGGGGCAGGACCGGCACAAAACGGGCTTGACCGGGTGCAGGCGCTGACCCACGCTGGCCGCCATGCACCACACGCTTTGCCCAACCCGGAAAATCAAATGCCCCAGGTGATCCGCCACCCGGCACAGGCGACATGGCGCGCGCCTGTATCGACCATCGGGTTTTTGGTGGCGGCGCTGTTCTTTGGCCTGTCGATGACACCGTCCATGGTGCCGCGTGGGCCAGAGCTGCAAGGGGCGCTTGGTGGCGTGATCGCGGGGATTGGCTATGCGATCTGGTGGTTTGCCACGCGCATTCTGCACTGGCTGGGCCTTGCGCGCCCGCTTGCCCTGTCACGCAGGGCGCAGGCGGTGTTGATTGCCGCCTCTGTGCTGATCGCGGCGGCGTTCCTGTGGCAAGGGGCCGGGTGGCAGAACTCGATCCTGCGGGCATGGGGACAACCGCCGCTGGAGGCAACAGCCCCTCTGCGCGTTGCCGCAATCGCGGCAGGGGTGTTTGTGATCCTGCTTGTGATTGGCCGCGCCTTTGTCATTCTTGCCGCGCGGTGGGAGCGGCGCAGCCTGCGCCTTGTGCCGCCGCGCATCGCACGCGGGGCCGGTCTGTTTGTGGCGGCTGTGATCTTTTACTCAGTGATCGAAGGTGTCGCCCTGCGCGCCGCCTTGCGCGTGATCGACAATGGCGCGCGCCTTGCCGATGCGGTGATTCCCCCCGATGTTGCACCGCCCGCCCTGCCCGCTGTCAGCGGGGGTCCCGGATCGTTGCTGGCATGGAAGGAACTGGGCCGCTGGGGGCGCGTTTTCGTGGCCTCTGGCCCGACCGAAGCAGATATCGCGGATTTCTGGCAGGCACCTGCACAGCAACCGGTGCGCATCTATATCGGGTTGAACGCGGCTGAAACACCGCAGGCCCGCGCCCGGCTGGCCTTTGACGAGCTGATACGCACCAACGCCTTTGACCGGGCGGTGCTGGTCATCGCGATGCCGACAGGTTCTGGCTGGCTTGACCCCGGCGGCATGGACACGCTGGATTATATCACGCGCGGGGATGTGGCGACGGTGGCGGTGCAATATTCCTATCTGCCCAGCCCTGTATCGGTTGTCGTTGATCCCGAACAAGGCGTGGCCGAGGCGCAGGCGCTGTTCGATATCATCTATCGCCACTGGACCGGCCTGCCGGAACAGACGCGCCCGCGCCTCTATCTGCATGGCCTCAGCCTTGGTGCGTTCCTGTCGCAGGAAACTGTGCCGCTGCTGGATCTTTATGCCGATCCGGTGGCCGGGGCGCTTTGGACGGGATCACCCTATCTGAGCGATCTGTGGCAGATGGTGCGCAACCGCCGCCATGCAGACAGCCCGTCCTGGCGGCCGCGTTTCCGCAACGGGTCTTTGATCCGGGCCATGAACCAAGATGGCGGTCTGGACAGCTTCGATGCAGATTGGGGACCGATGCGGTTTGTTTTTCTGCAATATGGCAGCGATCCCATCGTTTTCTTTGACTGGTCGCTTGCATGGTCGCGCCCCGATTGGCTGAGCGGTGCGCGCGCGCCGGATCTGTCGCCGCAAATGCGGTGGATTCCCGTGGTCACCTTGTTTCAGGTGGGCCTTGATATGGCAGTGGCGCTTGGCACACTTGGCTATGGGCATGACTATGTGGCCCGCCATTACATTCCGGCATGGGCCGAAACACTTGCACCGCAGGGCTGGAATGATGCCGATGCGGCACGCCTTGCGCATCACCTGCGTGATCTTGTCCCGCGCTAGGGCTGTGGCGCACAGATCCGTGCTGTCGCGGCTGAAACCGGACCACGAAACTGAGCGGAATATTTTGCCAAACACCAAAAATACCCTGTCATACAACTTTTACATAAAAGTCATATAACTGTGTCCAGCGCGGGATAGCACCGCCGCAAGGAGCACCGCTCGGGTGGTCCAAACCAAGGTTACAGGAGCTTTCCATGACCCTCAAACTGACCGCCTCTGCCGTGGCGATTGCAGCCGTTTCCGCCTCTGCCGCGATGGCGCGTGACAATGTGCAGATCACCGGATCATCCACCGTACTGCCCTATTCCACGATCGTTGCCGAAGCCTTTGGCGAAAACTTCGATTTCCCAACCCCTGTGGTTGAAGGTGGTGGCTCGGGTGCTGGCCGCGCGAAAATGTGCGAAGGCGTGGGCACCAATACCGTGGATATCGCCAACTCTTCCTCGCGTATCACCCAGCGCGACCTTGACGCATGTGCCGCCAATGGCGTGGCCGATGTGATGGAAGTGCGCTTTGGCTATGATGGTATCGTGTTCGCCTCGGATGTGAATGGTCCGGAATTTAACTTCACACAGGCGGATCTTTTCAACGCTTTGGCCGCACAGGTTGCTGTCGATGGCGCCATCGTGGCCAACCCGCATACACAGTGGGCTGACTTCAACAGCGATCTGCCTGCGCAGGATATTCTGGTTCTGTCACCCGGCACAAAGCACGGCACGCGTGAAGTGTTTGACGAGCGTGTGATCCTTGATGGCTGCAAGCAGACCGGCGCGTTCGATCTGTTCCTTGCCGTGGCCGAAGGCGATGATGACCGCGCCAAAACCCGCGCCGCGAACGCCGAGTGCACCAAGCTGCGCACCGATGGCCGCAACGTGGATATCGACGGTGACTATACCGAAACGCTGGCCCGTCTGGAAGCAGACCGCAAAGCCATTGGTGTGTTCGGTCTGTCCTTCTATCAGAACAACACCGACAAGCTGCGCGTTGGCACGATGGGCGGTGTCATCCCGACAACCGAATCCATCGCTGAGGGCGAGTATCCGGTGTCGCGCCCGTTGTTCTTCTACGTCAAGGCAGCGCATCTGGACGTGATCCCCGGCCTGCAGGAATATATCGAGTTCTTCGTGTCCGATGACATGGCTGGCCCCGATGGTCCGCTGGCGCAATACGGTCTGGTCTCGGACCCCGAGCTGGCCACAACCCAGGACATGGTGCGCAACCGCACACCGATGGGCGCGCTGAACTGATCTGATCCGCCTCAAAGCCCCCCGCGCATGTGCTGTTGCGGGGGGTTGCAAACGACCTAACCCAGTCGGGAAGCGCCATGTCCATCCTGCTTTTGATTGTTGTCTTTGCGGTTCTCGCGGGGGCAGGTTTTGGGATCGGGCGCCGCCGTGCCCTTGCTTCGGTTCAAGGGGATGCGCGCCGCCTGCATTCGCTTCCGAACTATTACGCATGGCATGCGGCCTTGATGGCCTTTCTGCCCGCGATGGCCGTTCTGATCCTGTGGCTGATTGCACAGCCCCTCGTGATCGAGCGGCAGCTTGCAGGGTATTTTCCGGCAGCCCAGTTCGAAAATGATAGCGAACGCATCCTGCTGATGGCCGATGTGCGCCGTGTGGCCCAAGGGCTGGACAGGGCCGTGGCCGGTGGTGTGATGTCGGGCAGTGATGCAGCAACCCTGACCACATCTGCAGGCTCTGTGCGCGAGCGTCTGGCCCAAGTGGGCGTGGCGCTGGGGGCCGAGGTGACGCCGCAGGTGCTGCAGGCCGCACAGGCTTACCGGGTCTCATCCGCCTCTGGCGGGATCTGGCGCAGTGTGCTGACCGTTCTGGTCTCTTTGGCGGGGCTGATTTATGCGCTGCGCGTCACCAACGGTGATTTCCGCGCACGCAACCGGGTTGAAGCGGTGATCCTTGGGGTGCTGCTTTTGGCCTCCACCATCGCCATTCTCACAACCATTGGCATCGTCTTGTCGATGCTGTCCGAGACGATCCGCTTCGCGTCGATGTATCCGTTCCGCGATTTCCTGTTCGGCCTGACGTGGTCGCCCAATTTCCATGGCAGCAGTGAACTGGGCCTGTTGCCGCTGCTGTGGGGCACGCTTTATATCAGCCTTGTGGCAATGATTGTGGCCGTGCCCACCGGATTGTTCACAGCGATCTATCTGGCCGAATATGCCAGCCCGCGCGTGCGCTCTGTCGTCAAGCCGCTGATCGAGGTGATTGCAGGCATTCCCACCGTGGTGTTCGGCCTGTTCGCCTTGGTCACGGTCGGGCCTTTTCTGCGTGACTGGTTTGCCATGCCGATGGGGCTTGGATCATCGGGATCGTCGGTGATGACGGCGGGTCTGGTGATCGGGGTGCTGAACATCCCGTTCATATCATCGCTGGCCGATGACATCATCAATTCGGTGCCACAATCCCTGCGTGACGGGTCATATGGCCTTGGCGCGACCAAGTCTGAAACCGTGCGTCAGGTCATCCTGCCAGCCGCCTTGCCCGGCATCATGGGGGCGGTTCTGTTGGCCGCCAGTCGCGCCATCGGTGAGACGATGATCGTGACAATGGGTGCAGGCGCTGCGGCGCGGCTTGATCTGAACCCCTTTCAGGCGATGACGACGATCACCGTGAAAATCGTCAGCCAGTTGACCGGGGATACCGAATTCAACTCACCGGAAACGCTTGTGGCCTTTGCCTTGGGGATGACGCTGTTTGTCATCACGCTGGGGTTGAATGTCTTTGCGCTCTGGATTGTGCGCAAATACCGGGAGCAATACGAATGACAGACGCAACATCTGCCACATCGCCGGCCGCCCGCCCCGCGCCCCGAACGTCATCCTTGTTGACGATCTCACCGCTGGTGCGCAAACGCAATGCAGCCGAGGCACGGTTCAAGGCCTACGGTGTTGCCGCGATCTGTGTCAGCCTGTCGGTTCTGGCCATCATGCTCTGGACGATCTTTACCGATGGTGCATCCGCCTTCCGTCAGGCCACGTTCAGCTTTCCGGTCACACTGGATGCAGAGCGGCTTGACCCGGAGGGGAACCGTGATCGTGCTGACATGATGCGCGTTACCACAATAGGCTATACCAACCTGCTGAATGCAGAGTTGATCCGCTATCTTGAGGAACGCGGCATCTCGACAGAAGGTGTCAGCGACCGGGAGATCGCCTCCTTCATCTCACGCGATACGCCGGCACGGCTGCGCAGTATGGTGATCGAAGATCGTGATCTGGTTGGCCAGACGATCGAGTTCAGAGGCTTTGCCACAGGCCGTATCGACGGGTATCTCAAAGGCCGCGTGACCCGTGATACCGCAGAGCGCGATACGAATATCTCGGTCGCGCAGCTTGATCTGGCGGACCGGCTGGTGGAGGCGGATATCTTGTCCGCAGGCTTCAACTGGCGGTTTCTGACCAGTCCGGATGCCTCAGACCAGCGGCCCGAAGCGGCGGGCTTGGGCGTGGCGCTGATCGGATCGGCTTATATGATGGTCTTGGTGGCGGTTATGGTGCTGCCGCTGGGGGTTGCCGCCTCTATCTATCTGGAGGAATTCGCGCCCAAGAACAGATGGACAGACCTGATCGAGGTGAACATCTCGAATCTGGCCGCTGTTCCGTCGATTGTTTACGGTATTCTCGGGCTGGCGATCTTCATCAACTTTGCCAAATTTCCGCAATCAAGCCCGCTTGTCGGTGCGCTGGTGCTGACGCTGATGACCCTGCCGACAATCATTATCGCCACGCGTGCCGCCATTCGCGCCGTGCCCCCATCGATCCGCGATGCCGCGCTGGGTGTGGGCGCGTCCAAGATGCAGACAGTGTTCCATCACGTGCTGCCGCTGGCCGCACCGGGGATCATGACGGGCACAATCCTTGGTCTGGCCGCCGCCTTGGGCGAAACGGCACCACTGTTGTTGATCGGTATGGTCGCCTATGTGGCAAACTACCCCGCCGGTCCGCTGGATGGCGGGATCATGGACCCTGCCACCGCGCTGCCGGTGCAGGTCTATTCCTGGGCGTCGCGCTCGGACCCGGCCTTTATCGAACGCTCCGCGGGGGCCATCATTGTGTTGCTGGCCTTTCTTGTGGTGATGAACATCATCGCCATTATTCTGCGGCGTCGGTTCGAGCGGCGCTGGTGACACTATGAAACAGGATAAAAACATGTATGACGCGCCGAATCCGGAGACCAGAGTGACCCAGACCAAAATGAAAATCACCGCACGTGGCGTTCAGGTCTTCTATGGCGACAAGCAGGCGCTGATAGATGTGGATGTGGATATCCTCGACAAAACCGTGACCGCCTTTATTGGCCCCTCCGGCTGTGGCAAATCCACATTTCTGCGCTGTCTGAACCGGATGAATGACACCGTCGCCAGCGCCCGTGTGCAGGGCGAGATCCTGCTGGATGGCGAGAATATCTATGACAAGCGGGTCGATCCGGTCCAGTTGCGCGCCAAGGTCGGTATGGTCTTTCAAAAGCCCAACCCCTTTCCGAAATCGATCTATGACAATGTCGCCTACGGCCCCAAGATCCACGGGCTTGCCGCCTCCAAGTCTGATCTTGATCAGGTGGTCGAACAAAGCCTGCGCAAGGCCGCGCTGTGGAACGAGGTCAAGGACAGACTGGGTGAGGCCGGCACCGGCCTGTCCGGCGGCCAGCAGCAGCGCCTTTGCATCGCGCGCGCCATTGCAACCTCGCCCGAGGTGCTGTTGATGGACGAGCCTTGCTCTGCGCTGGACCCGATCGCAACGGCGCAGGTCGAGGAACTGATCGATGAATTGCGCGCCAGCTTTTCGGTGGTGATCGTGACCCATTCGATGCAGCAGGCCGCAAGGGTCAGCCAGAAAACCGCGTTCTTCCACCTTGGCAGTCTGGTAGAATATGGCGACACCAGCACGATTTTCACCAACCCCTCCGATCCGCGCACCGAAAGCTATATCACCGGCCGTATCGGCTGATCCAGCGACCACGCCCCGCCAGGGGCGGTGGAGCGTTCCAGACAAACAGGAAGCAGATCCCATGTCCGATAGCACGCAACATATCACCTCGGCCTTTGATCGTGACCTGGAGGGTATTCAGGGCCAGATCATCAAGATGGGCGGGCTGGTCGAAGCCGCCATTCTGGATGCCGCGCAATCCTTGGCGGACCGGGATGAGGAACTGGCCGAAAAGGTGCGCGCCGAGGATCGTGTCATTGATGAGCTGGAACAGCTGATCAATGAAACGGCCGCCCGCGTGATCGCCCTGCGCGCGCCCACTGCGGTGGATCTGCGGGTGGTGCTGTCTGTGATGAAGATCAGCGCCAATCTGGAACGGATCGGCGACTACGCCAAGAACATGGCCAAGCGGACCTCGGTTCTGGTGCAGATGAGCCCGATCAACGGCAGCCACGCCGCGCTGCGCCGGATGGCGCGCGAGGTTCAGATGATGCTCAAGGATGCGCTGGATGCCTATATCCACCGCGATGCCGAACTCGCGATGGATGTCATCCAGCGCGACCGCGATGTGGATCAGATGTATAACGCCCTGTTTCGGGAATTCCTGACCTTTATGATGGAAGACCCGCGCAACATCACCGCCTGCATGCATCTTCACTTCATCGCCAAGAATACCGAACGGATGGGCGATCATGTCACCTCTATCGCGGAACAGGTCGTGTATCTGGTGACAGGCGAGATGCCCGAAGACCAAAGACCCAAAGGTGACAACGTGTCCTTCAGCATCCCTGAACCAAAGGCTTGAAATCATGTCGGTTGATCAACCCATTGTTTTGATCGTTGAGGACGAACCCGCGCAACGCGAGGTTCTGGCCTATAATCTTGAGGCTGAGGGCTTTCGCGTCAGCCGCGCCGAAAACGGCGAGGAAGCCCTGCTGCTGATCGCCGAAGAAGCGCCCGATCTGATCGTGCTGGACTGGATGCTGCCGAACGTGTCGGGCATCGAGGTGTGCCGCCAGTTGAAAATGCGGGCCGATACGCGCGGCGTACCGGTGATCATGCTCTCGGCCCGCTCAGAGGAGGTCGACAAAGTCCGTGGGCTGGAAACCGGGGCCGATGATTATGTCATCAAGCCCTATTCGGTGGTTGAACTGATGGCCCGCGTGCGTGCACAGCTTCGCCGGACGCGCCCGTCCAGCGTGGGCGGGCGGCTGGAATATGACGACATCGTGCTGGATAGCGAAACCCACCGCGTCAGCCGGTCCGACAAGGCAGTGAAACTGGGTCCGACCGAGTTTCGGCTGCTATCGACCTTCATGGAAAAGCCGGGCCGGGTCTGGAGCCGCGAGCAATTGCTGGACAGGGTCTGGGGACGCGATATCTATGTCGATACCCGCACTGTGGACGTGCATATCGGGCGTCTGCGAAAGGCATTGACCGCGCATGGCGGCACCGATCCGGTGCGCACGGTGCGCGGCGCGGGCTACGCATTGGGCTGATCCGCGCGCCTTGCGCCATTCTTGCGGGCGTAAAAGGGGGGGCTGTCTGCCCCCCCATGGCCCAAAAGGGGCATCCCCCCCGAGGATATTTGACGCAAAAAGAAGGGGCGGACGTTTTGAGCGGCGCTGCCCGTGATTTTGCCCAGCGGTCCGGCCTTGTTGATCTCGGCCGTGGTCTTTGGGCTGTCGGTATTCATGGCGCCCGGTGCGGTGACCAGTTTTAC
>JBLRWJ010000051.1:10625-18159 GCA_047921315.1 Rhodobacterales bacterium
CCGTGGTCTTTGGGCTGTCGGTATTCATGGCGCCCGGTGCGGTGACCAGTTTTACTCGCCAGAACCTGCCACAGGAAAGCTGGGGGCGGGCGATCAGCCTGTTTACCGTTGTCTTTGCCGTGGCACAAACGGCTGGCCCGTATGGCGCGGGCTGGGTTGGAGATATGACAGGCAGTATCGGGATCAGCCTTTTGGCGGCCTCGGCTCTGCTGTTATTGGGGGCGGCATTTGCAGCCTTGCAGCGCCCGCTTGCGGCGCGATCCTAGGCATAGAGATCGCGGGGGCGGTTTTCGAGTATCCCCTCCATCGAGAAAAGCCCCGTCACCGTGGTGAAATCGAACCCGGTGATCAAGCGCTGGTAGAAGTGATCATAGCCGCGCATGCCATGGGTGACGACCTTGAGCATATAATCCCAATCACCGCCGATGCGGTAGAAATCAATCACTTCGGGCAGGCCAGTGACATGGCGTGTAAATGTCTCGGCCCAGTCTTTGGAGTGGTGGCTGGTTCGGATCATCACAAAGACCGTCAGATCCATGCCAAGGCGGGACAGATCCACCGTGACCTGACTGCCCTGGATCATCCCGGAGGCATGCAGCCGTTGCAGGCGCCGCCAGCAGGCATTTTGCGACAGGCCAACCCGATCGGCAAGCTCGCGCTGCGATAGGGAGGCGTCGCGCTGCAGATGGGTCAGTATCTTCAGATCAAAATTGTCAATATTTTCCATATTCTCGATCATATGACACAATAATAAGCCTTACCAGCTAAGAAATTGGGGAAAAAAAGTGGATGTCATCCGGCGTAGTTTGTCCAAGCAACACCAAAGGGGAACAGCTGGGACATGCGCGATCTGACCAAGACAAGAACCGGGGCATTTGACAGCTTTGAGACATCCCTGATGACACAAGACAGGCTTGCCGATCTGCAGAACGGGCTGATCGGCGAGGGGGTTATGATTGATGGCTCATTTGGCCCCAAGCCCTTGATCTATGCTGATTATACGGCCTCAGGCCGCGCCTTGATGCAGGTTGAACGCTTTGTTATGGACGATGTGCTGCCCTATTATGCCAATAGCCATACGGAGGCGTCTTTTTGTGGCGCAGCCATGACGCGTCTGCGGGCCGAGGCGCGCCAGACCATTGCGCGGTTTTGCGGTGCCGGCCCCGAACATGCGGTGGTCTTTTGCGGGGCCGGGGCAACGGCGGCGATCAATCGTTTGGTCCCGCTGTTGGGGGCGGGGGATCGCAGCGCCCCGATGCGGGTGATCCTTGGGCCTTTTGAGCATCATTCCAACATCCTGCCTTGGCGCGAAAGCGGGGCCGAGGTTGTCACCCTGCCGCAAGCACCTGATGGTGGCCCGGATCGTGCCGCACTGGACGATGCGCTGCAGACAGCCCCCGGACGGGTGATCTGTGCCTTTTCGGCGGCATCGAATATCACCGGTCTGCTTGCGGATGTGGCGGGTTTGACCCAACAGGTCAAAGCGGCAGGCGCCATCATGGTGTGGGATTATGCTGGTGGCGGGCCCTATTTGCCCATCCGGATGCAGCCTGTGCCCGGTGCGGCGATTGATGCTATCGTCACCTCGCCGCATAAATTCACGGGCGGGCCCGGCGCATCTGGCGTGATGATCCTGCGCCGGGATGCTGTGCGCCGCATCACGCCCACATGGCCCGGCGGTGGCACGGTGCGCTTTGTCTCACCGCAGGGGCATGATTACAGCACCAGCCTTGAGGCGCGCGAAGAGGCGGGAACCCCCAATGTGATCGGCGATATTCGCGCGGCCCTTGCCTTTGTGGTCAAGCAGGTGATCGGCGCTGAAACCTTTGCAACACGCCACAAAGCATTGGTCGCGCAGGCTGAAAGCGTGTTGCGCAGGCATCCGCGCATTGATCTGTTGGGGCCGGAGTTGCCGGATCGGTTGCCAATCCTGTCCTTTCGGCTGCGTGACGGGCAGGGAGGATTCGTGCATCAGCAACTTGTCACCCGTTTGCTGAGCGATCTCTACGGGATACAGGCGCGTGGCGGTTGTGCCTGTGCCGGACCATATGTGCATGATCTTCTGGGGATCGGGCCGGATGCATCGCGCGTACTGCGCGGCGCAATCCTGTCCGGGGATGAGATGGCCAAACCGGGGTTCACGCGGCTGAACCTGAGCGTTCTGATGCCGGCGGACAAAGTGGGCTATATTCTGGACAGTATTTGCGATCTGGCCAATCGCGCCGCTGGTTTGGCCCTGCAATACAACTGCGCCCCGGAGCGGGCGGTTTTCAGCCCCAAGGAAGGAGTGGCCTAAAGACATGGCCGCGCGCAGCCCCCTTGGTGGAAGCAGGTGATGCAGCGTCTGCAACCAAGACCGGCTTGCAGGCCATGGCAGAATAGCACACCGTGTTTGCAGGGCTGATGTGGATGGTTGCGGGTTAGAATTGGTTTGAATGAATGGAACAAGAGTTCAGAATAGACATCAACGGGCTGTGCCGGTTTTCCTATCCATTTGCCTTGGGCTCTTTTGGCGGAAAACATACGTCTATGGATGAATCAAGAGCTGCCTTATATGCGCCTGCCCGTCTTGAGGAACGGCTGTTTGTCTTCCAATATATATTCCTGCCGCCGTTGAGAAAACAGACAGACCGGGATTTCAGGGTTTCTGTGCTTGTTGGTGATCAGATGCCGCCCGCATTTCTGAACCGGATCATTGCGCTGACACATGATATTCCGGCTGTGCAGATTGTCATTGAACCCGAGGGGCAGGACCCAAAGGAATTGTGCAACCGTATTTTCCACGATATGCGCGGGGCGAATGCCGATCTGGTGGGGGAGTTCAGGTTGGATGACGATGACGCTGTTGCCATTGATTTTGTAGAGAAATCACGACAGCACGCGCTGGATTTCAAGGGGCCTATTGTCAGCAGCGGTGTGGCCGGGCTGGATTTTCCCTCTGGCGGGTTTGTTTATTTCACGAACACCGACATCACGGTCAAACGGCTGGTCATGGCACATCTTTCCTGCGGGCAGATCGTGTTTCTCAGGCCACGTTCTTCTAAATCGGCGATCAAGTATCGGCATTACCGGATGTGGCAGAAAAACCTGTATATCAGTATTCCTGATGACGTGATGTATTTACGCTCGATGCATCGCTTTAATACCAGCAGCGTGGATCAAACGGTAAAGACAAAAGACGTGATCGAAATGACCGAGCGGCAAATTGACATGATGATCCTGAATCGTTTTGGTTTTGATCTGGCTGAAATGCGTGATGCGTGGCGAAAACGTCTGTTCTAAAACCCTGTGCCGCGTTCTATTGGATGGTCAGGAGGTCCGTGGCTTTCTGCTTTCCACAGGCTCCAGCGGCAGGGTAATGGTGATTGTGGTGCCGCTACCTTGCTCGCTTGACAGCTCGATATCGCCGTCCATCAATTCCACCAAACGGCGCACCATGGCCATGCCAAGGCCCGTCCCGCCGTATTTCCGCGCGATCCGTGGGCCGGCCTGTTCAAATTCGTCAAACAGATTTGCCTGTTGCATCGGGCATATGCCAACCCCGGTGTCAACGACATGGATCACGACGTTTTCATAATTATCGTGCGATAGCAATATCTTGGCAGATCCCGCATCAGTAAATTTGACTGCATTGGCAAACAGGCTGTCCAAAACAGCCACCAGCGCCTTGCGATCTGCCAGATAGATCTGTCCCGGCAGGGTGCTGTTCCATGTGACATGCACAGATTTTTGCAACGCCAGTGGTTTATAGAGATCGACAATATCTGCCGCGATCTGTTCGATATCCACCTCTTCCTGTTCGATCCGGAAAGCCCCGGAATCAATCTGGGACAGGTTGGAGGTGTCATCAAGAATATCCAAAAGCCGCAAGGATGAGCGGTTGAGCAATTGCACAAGCTCTCCGGCGGTGTCGTCCATCTTGAACTGGCTGAGCAAACGGATTGAACCGATCATCCCCGCCAAAGGCGTGCGCAATTCATGGCTGATATGCGCAATGAAGCTTGACCTTGCCCCGGCAATGGCGCGCAGCTTTCGATTGGCTTTTTGCTCTTCGATCCGCAAAGTGCTGAGTTGGATCAAATCATCCACACAGGCTGCCAATCGCAGCAGAATTTCGGCCTGTTCATCTGTCTAGATGCAGGCCTTGGTATCGATACAACACAATGCCCCAATTGGCTGCCCTGATGCGGCATGGATCGGGGCCCCGATATAGGATCGCAGCCCATGTTCCAGAACCAATGGGTTCTCGGCTGTGCGGGCATCACATTGAAGGTCCGGGATGCTGAGCAAAGTCTTTGCAGATTGCACAAAACGGCAGATTGACAGATCAAGCGGTGTCTGGCGTTGCGCTGTAAGATCATCGGACAATCCGACACTTGATGTGAAAAACTGCCTGTCAAGATGCGGCTGAATCACCGAGGCCAGCGAAATGGGCGCGCCCAAAACACGGGCCGCAAGGCGGGTAATACTGTCCAGACGCACATGCGGGTTTTCCCCCACAAGTTCCAGCGCCTCGAAAGAATATGACTTTACCATTATTGCGCCTTGTTGGTTTTGAGTGAATTGCGAGGGGGGTGAAAACAGAACATGTTGTCCTAGCGTTCGGCCCTGAATGACCAAAGGGCTATTTATAATGGGCTTATAATAAATGTACAGGGATGGGTCAGGAGATCGGCAATTTATTACTGGTGTTGCAAATATAACTTATAGGTTGTTTTCTTGCGCCCTGACCTGCAGGCAAGACCTTATCCTGTCTGCTGGCCGCTTCAGGCGTCAGAACCGGCTTGGCGGATGATATGCTGCTCAATCTGGTCCAACAGCGCCTGTCGTTTGACGGGTTTGGACAGCACATCAACAAAGCCGGCCTGCAGGTATTCACTGATCTGGTAGGGCATCAGATTCGCGGTAAAGGCGATCGCGGGGGGCATGGTGCGTTCGTCTTTGGCGGCGGCGGCGATCATCTGCTGCAAGGCGGTGCGCCCATCCATCACCGGCATTGAGATGTCAAGCAGCAGCATGTCAAACGGCGATACGGCAAACGCGTCCAAAGCCTGTTGTCCGTTGCGCGCAAAGGTCAGTTTTGCCCCGGTTTCGTCCAGCATGGCTGCAAGGACATCAAGGTTCACATCATTATCGTCGGCAACCAGAATGTGGCGCCCTGACAGATCAATCAACGGCGGCAGGGCTGTGGCGGTCTGTGGCTGTGTGGAGGCTGTATCATGCGGCTTTGCTGGCGGCAGTGGCAAGGTGATGCGAAATGTGGTGCCTTGCCCCAGCGCAGAATCCACGCTCATCTGGCCATCCATCATGTCAATCAGCCGTCGCACGATCGACATGCCAAGGCCCGTGCCGCCAAACCGCCGCGTCATTGTGCCATCGGCCTGCACGAATTCATCAAAAATCCTGGATTGCTGCTCTGGCGTCATGCCAATGCCGCTATCCTCCACCTCAATGCGGATATCATCGCCGCTCAGCGCGCTGATCCAGACGGTAATCTTGCCTTTATCCGTGAATTTGATCGCATTGCTGACCAGATTGTGCAGGATCTGCGTGATCCGGTGCGGATCACCCATCCGGTCAATCCTGACGCGGTTATCGGTAAACACCTCCAGCCGCAGGCCTTTTTCGCGGGCTTTCAGACTGTGCAGAGTCTCGATCCGTTGGGCGACCTCATCCAGCCGAAAGGGGATGACTTCCAGCTCCATTTTGTCGGCTTCGATCTTGGACAGGTCCAGAATATCGTTCAGAATGGCCAACAGGGTTTCACCGCTGCTGCGGATCACATCAATCATCTGTTTTTGGGACGGGGTGGTCAAAGACCGCTCCATCACCTCGACCATGCCAAGGATACCATTCATCGGCGTGCGGATCTCATGGCTCATATTGGCAAGAAACATCGATTTGACGCGGTTCGCCTCTTCGGCGGCAACGGTTGCGGCGTGGATGCTTGTGACATCGGTACCGACACCGCGATACCCGCAAAACTGGCCGTTCTGGTCAAAAATCGGCGTGCCACTGATCAGCAACCAAAGCTCGCGCCCGTCTTTCGCCCGAAAACCGAAATTCACATCATGAAACGGCTCGCACGCCTTGATCTTGTCGTCCAGCCAAGACCAGTCCATCCCTTCGGTCCGGTTCGCAAATGTTGAATAGAACGTATTTTGCGCTTGCCCAAGAACGGTGTCCGGGCGGTATCCCGTGACCGCCTCAAACCCTTCGGACAGATAGGTGAAATGCAAGGCGGCATCCTGTTCCCACACCCATGAGCGGCTGATCGCGGCGACATCGCTGAAGCGGGTGTTGATCTGTTCTTGCGCATCCAGCGCCTCGCGTAGCTTGGCTTCGGTTTTCTGCTGGGTGGCGCGGGCCTGCTCCAATTCCGTCATGCGGGTGCTTAACGCCGCGTTCGATGATTGCAATTTTGCGATATTGCGTTGGCGTTCTTCGATCAGGCGCCCCATCATAACGCTGGGTAGCAACAGCAAAAAACCGGCCATCAGCATCACTGCGCGCAAGATCGGGGTGGTGGGCGGCGTTTTGTCCCAACCGCCAACCGGAATGGCCGCAATCTGCCAGCTGCCCGATGGCAACAGCACTTGCATCACCACGGCGTCCTGTTCAAGCAGGGACGGATCACCAAAAAACACCTCGCCCTGTGCGCCAGACGCATCGCGCCCTGAAATCGCAACCTCGATCGGCAGGTCTGCTGCAAGCAAGCCGGCTTTGTCATAGAGCGATCTTTCATCGATCACCGCCGATATAAGGCCCCAAAAGCGCGGTGGCGCATCTGTTTGCGGAATAAGCACAGGAAACCGCCCGATAAACCCGGTGCCGCCCTGAACCAGATTAACAGGTCCGGCCAGCACCAAGCTGCCACTCTCCCGCGCCCGGATTGCCGTATCGCGCTGAAGGTCACTTGTCAGGTAATCCAGCCCTATCGCGGCGGCGTTTTCTTGCACCGGATAGATCATGCGGATCACCATATCAGGTGCGGCCGCAACATTCCTGATCTGTGTAAATTCGCCGATCAGCCCCTTTGCGATGCTGGAAAAGCGGTCTTGTGTCATATCGGGTTCGGTGATCAGCGTTGCGATAAGCCCGCGGATCAACTGGATATTCGCGTTCAACTCACCTTCAAGCTGTGTGCGCAGAACATTCAGATCCTGAATAACATCCGTGCGCATTTGCTGTGCATAAAACATGCGGTTGCGCTTTTCCGCAGCCAGCCAGAGCGCGGCCATAACCACAATCGCCAGCAAAACAACCAGATTGATAGGTCGAAAAACCTTGCGCTCAATCTCGGAACGAGGCTGTGGTCCCGTGGTTGGCCTGCCGCGCATCTGAACGCCCCTGATCGGTGATCATAATATCCGGCCATGAAAGCGATGTATCATGGGCCTGTTCCGCACCATGCTAGGGCCGAATGTTGAAAAAAGCGATATGCACGCAGAAATATATTGCGCGCCGTGATGAAATACGGGCGAAACGCTCAGACATTGCGCTGGCAGGGCAATGATCAACCCTCAGGTTTCAT